>NZ_SOGM01000023.1:0-59893 GCF_004403545.1 Cryobacterium sp. TmT2-59
CGGCGCGCGCTGCGGCTCCCCCGACGGCTCCCCCGGTCGCTCCCCCGGCGGCGCGAGCCCCGGCAGCGACCGCAGGCGCGCCGCGAACTCCCGCGGCGTCTCGGTCGCGCGCACGGGGATGCCGTGGTCGACGGCGAGGTCGGTGAGCTCCTGCCAGGCCTCCGCGGCCCCCGCGCGGCCGGCCAGGATCCGACGCCGTCGCTGTCGCCGCCGCTCGACCCGGCCGATCGCCGGCAGCAGCAGCAACGCGATCACCCCGACGAGGACCAGGATGAGGCGCAGCACGGTGACGGGTTCCTGGCGGGTGTCCGCGGAGCCGCCGCGGGCGCCGGGATCGGTCGCCGCGGGATCGTCGGTGATGCCAGGCCGTGCGGACCCGGCGGTCCCGCCCTGGCCGCCCGGAGTCTGGGCGGCATCCATTGTGCGGGTGTATTCGGGCAGCGCCCCGCGCCCCGGCGTCGGTTCGAACGGCACCCAGCCGACCCCGGCGAAGTACAGTTCCGGCCAGGCGTGCAGGTCATGGGAGTCCACGCTGTACCGTCCCGTCCCGGCGATCGAGCTGGAGGCGGAGAGCGTGCCGGGCTGGTAGCCGACCGCGATCCGGGCGGGAATGCCGATGGAGCGGGCCATCACGGCCATGGCCGAGGAGAAGTGCACGCAGTACCCGGTCTTCACCTCGAGGAAGGTGCTGACGACATCCACGCCGCCGCCGTCGAAGCCGGCCTTGGCCGGAGCCTCGGTGTCGTAGCTGAATTCCTCGCCGCGGAGGTACGTCTGCAGCGCCAGGGCCGCGTCATAGGCCGTGTCGGTGCCGGCCGTGACCTGCCGCGCGGTCTCCGCGATCCGGGGCGGGCTGTCCGCGGGCAGCCGGAGACTCCGCTGTACGCTTGACGGGTAGTCGCTGCCCGAGCCCCTCAGCTGGTCCCTGGTCGGCGCCAGGTTCAGCGCGATGACGGTGTACTCCTGGCCGCGGGTCGTGTCGTTCGGGCTGGTGATCGACCCGTTCGACCCGTTCCAGTACCAGGCCCCGGCCAGCCCCGTGATCGAGCGGGCCGGCGCCGGGATCGGCAGCCAGCGCGCCGACAGGCCGTCCACGACGATGTTCGTGCGGGTCTCGGTGACGGCCACTGAGTTCAACAGGCCCGGCGGCAGGGCGATCTTGTCCACGGTGTTCGCGGAATTGGACGGAAAGAGGCGGGAACTCCAGTCGCGGCCGGAGAACTCGTCCAGGGTGAGCAGCCGGAGGTAGGGCGCCCTCGTCGCCGTCGTGCGATAGTGCAGGACCGGCCGCGCCGTCGGGCGGCGCAGGTCCTCGCCCAGGTTGATCATCGGGCTGACGCCGTTGCCGAACAGCAGGGCACTGCTCGGGCGCCCGGCGACGCCACTGCCCGGGAACGCCGGGATGGCCACGCTCAGCACCATCGCGGCGGCGAGGGCCACACCGCCCACACCCAGCGCACCCCAGAGCGGGCCGGGGCCGCGGCGCCGCACGGGCGCGAAAACCCGGGGCGCGCCCGGCCCGGCCGACGGCCGGGCCGCATGCCGGGTGCCGCTCATCCGCACGTCGACCCGGAGCAGCACCAGGTAGGCGGCGCCCGCGAGCGCCAGGGCGGCCGGCTCGGCTCCGCCCGAACGGATGAGACCGGGAACGAGGAGGGGAACAAGCGCCGGCAGCCCGGCGAGCGCCGGCACCCGCGCGATGACGGCCAGCGCGTATGCCAGGATCGCGAGCGCTCCCGCCCCCACGCAGAGCAGGAACAGGATGCCCGGCACCGCGTCAGCCGGCGTGCCCTGCCGCTCGACGGAGATCGCCCCATCGACCGTCAGCTCCCGGAACCGGTCCAGCGTGTCCAGGCTGGGGATCAGCCAGAGCAGCCCCGTTCCGGCCCCGAACACCAGGGTCAGGGCGGCCAGCAGCATCCCGAAGCCGGCGAGGGGCATCAGCGCGGCGCTCAGCCCGAGGCGGCGCAGCCCGGCCGACCCCAAGAGCACGACGCTCGACACGATCGCCATCAGCCACCACCAGCCGGTGCCGAGCAGCAGGGGGCCGAGAGCCCCCTGGGCGATCAACAGCAGCACCAGCACCGCGATCACGAGCGGCCAGTCGGCGGAGGCGCGGCGCCGGGACGGGCGCGCCGGCAGGGGGGCAGGAGCGGGGCCAGGCGCGCGGGCCGGCAGCCGGGCCTCAGGCGCCGTCATCAGCGGCCTGCCTTTCCCCGACGGCGGCCACCCAGGCGCCCGGGATGTCCCGCGCCGTTTGCAGGCGCACGCAGCGCCAGCCGGCGTCCCGCAGCCGCGCCACGGACTCCGGGTTCATGGGGTCCAGCACGAAGGCGACGGAGGACCGGCTCCGGGAGGCCAGGTGAGCGAGTTCGTCCGTGTCCTGCGCGTCGATGTCGACCAGCACCGCGAAGGTCGGCAGCATACGGCCGAGCGGGGACAGGGGCATCCGTGGCCTCCCCGTCGCCCCGGCCGCATCCGCCGGGCGCGTCGCCCCGGCCGCACTCGCCGGTCCGGGGGTGGCCGCCGGCTCGTGGGTGTCCGCCGGCTCATCCGGGTCCGGCGGCTCATCCGGGTCCGCCGGCTCATCCGGGTCCGGCGGTTCGATGCCGGCCAGCAGGACGAGCAGGGACCGAACCTCCCCCGGTTCGCGGAACACCAGTTCCCGCACGTCGCCGGGGTCGCCGCGCAGGCCGCCACCCGCGCGGGCGCTGGCCGGGGCAAGCCGGCCGGGGCCCAGCTCGATCAGGTCCAGCTGGTAGCCGGCCTCGAGCAGGTGGGCGCCGACGGATGCGACGAGCTCGACGGCCACATCGAAGGCCGGGTCGTGGCGGAGGCCCTGGTGCCCGCCCGGGCCGGGCATCCGTTTCCGTCGTCCGTGCAGGGCCGTATCGAACACGAGACGGGCCCGCGGCTTGCTCTGTTCCTCCTCCTGCCGCACCATGATCTCGCCGTGGCGCGCGGTGGCCGGCCAGTTCACCCGGCGCAGCTGGTCGCCCGGCCGGTACTCGCGGGCGATCAGCTGATCCGAGTTGTGGTGCACGTGGCGCAGCCGCTCCGGCACCTCGCCGTCGCCACGGACGCTCTCCAGGCCCCGACCGGCCAGGTCGGTGACGCGGGGCGTGACGACCAGGTCCTGCGGCTCCCCCACCGTCCACTCGCCGACGGTCAGGCCGAAGGGATCGGGCTGCCCGATCAGGGCCGGCCCACAGGGGTAGACGCCCCGGCGCCGGGGCGTCACGCGGTAATCGAGGTGCACTGTGTCGGCCCCGTCGGCCGCGCCGCCCTCGAATCGGTCGAGCCCCGGCAGCGTCGCTCCGGGCGGCACGGCCAGGGCTTCCGGGGCAGCATCCCGCCACCGCAGGCCGGTCACGGCCCGGGACGAGAGATTGCGGAGGGTGAGCGTCACGGTGGTTTCCCCCCCGGCGGCCACGACGGGCGGGTGGAACGTGCGGGTGACCTGGAGCCGCACGGGTCGCACGGAAACGTAAGCGACGGCGACGACCGGGACCACCAGAAGCAGACAGGCGACGAACAGGAGATCGCGTTGATTGCTGACCAGCGAGTAGAGGAGCAGCGGGGCCCCGGTGACGAGGAACATCCCCCCGCGGACGGTGAGCCGGGGGAACCAGACCGGTCGGCCGCGCCGCTGCTGGGCTGGCATCGGAATCAGTGGAGTCCGGCGGGACCGAGCGGCACGGGGGTCTCGGCGATGATCCGCCGCACGATCTCCTCGATCAGAGGCCCACTGTCCTGGTGGTGACCGAGCACGCGACCGCTGGCCATCAGCCGGTGGCTGAGCACGGCCAGAGCCAGCGAGTCGATGTCGTCCGGAAGCACGTACTCACGTCCCTGCAGGGCCGCCTGGGCCTTGGCCACGCGAATGAGTTGCAGGGTGGCCCGGGGGCTCGCCCCCAGACGCAGGTCGCGGTCGTCGCGGGTGGCCCGAACCAGGCTGACCGCGTATTCCTTGACCGCGGCGGACGCGAACACGGCGCGGGCCGCCGTCATCATGCCCCGCAGCTGCGCGCCGGACACGACGGCCTCGATGCCGTCCAGCGGGCTCGTGGCGTCCCGGGAATCGAGCATCATCAGCTCCGACTCCGTGTCGGGATACCCCATCGAGATGCGGGCCATGAACCGGTCCCGCTGGGCCTCCGGCAGGGCGTAGGTGCCTTCCATCTCGATCGGGTTCTGCGTCGCGACGACCGTGAACGGCACCGGCAGCAGATAGGTGAAGCCGTCCACGGTGACCTGGCGTTCCTCCATGCACTCCAGCAGCGCCGACTGGGTCTTCGGACTCGCCCGGTTGATCTCGTCACCGATCACGATGTTCGCGAAGATGGCGCCGGGCTTGAACTCGAACCGGCGGTCCACCTGGTTGAACACCGACACGCCGGTCACGTCGGACGGCAGCAGGTCGGGGGTGAACTGGATCCGGCTCACGGTGCAGTCCAGCGATTTGGCGAGGGCCTTGGCCAGCATGGTCTTCCCCACGCCGGGGACATCCTCGATCAGGAGATGGCCCTGGGCCAGGAGAACCGTCAGCGCCGTGGTCACGGCCTCGTGCTTGCCGTCGATGACCGTCTCGACATTACGGATGATGGCGCGAGCCGCGACCTCGACCATCGGAAGGTCCATCGGGGTCTCCTCGTCCGGAACGGCGGCGGCGCCGACCGCGATCCCCGCGACCGCCGGGACCGTCCCTATCCGAACGGGATGTAAGTTCACACGGGTGCCTTTTGCAGGAACTCCGCAACCGCTTCGGGGACGTACGGGGCGATGTCGCCACCGAGGGCGGCGACCTGGCGCACCAGTGAACTGGACACGTGGGCGTGGGCCGGGTCCGGCAGCAGGAAAACGGTTTCGACAGCGGCCAGGTTGCGGTTGACGATCGCCATCGGGGTCTCGTACGCCACGTCCACCTGGGAACGGATGCCCTTGATCAGCACGCTCGCTCCCACCTCGAGGCAGTAGTCGACCAGGAGTCCCATGCTCCAGGAGGCGACCACGATGTTGCCGGCGATCCCGGCGTCGCGGATCGACTTCTGCAGGAGCTCGACCCGGCGGCTGATCGGCAATAACGCCGTCTTGCCCGGGTTGTGCACGACGAGGACATGCAACTCGTCGAAGAGACCGGCCGCCCGCTCGATCACGTCGAGGTGACCCAGTGTGACGGGGTCGAATGATCCGGGGACGACGGCGATCCTGCGCATGGATTCACCCTAGCCCGAGACCGGGAACCTCGCCCCGCCACGCACCAAGTCGGCGGCAGGCCCCCGCAGATACTCAGCCCGTGCACAGGGAGCGCCGGCCGACACGGCTCGTCAGGCACGGCTCGGTGCACACGGCTCGGTGCACACAGGTCAGCTCTTGGTGAGTGATGCCCGTTCGGAATCGTCGAGGCGCCGACGCACCGCCTCCCGCAGCGCCGGGACGCTCTCAAGGAGCGGGTCCTGGTCGCTCAGTCGCTGGGCGTAGCCGCGGGCCTCGCCGATCAGGACCCCGTCGGTGGCCACCCGGAGCAGGCGCAGTGAGGAGCGGCCGCCGGACTGGTTCAGGCCGAGCACGTCGCCTTCCCGGCGCAGCTCGAGGTCGACCTGCGCCAGTTCGAAGCCGTCCAGGGTGGCCGCGACCGCCTCGACCCGCTCCCGGGCCAGCGACTCGGCCTCCGCGGACGTGACGAGCAGGCAGAGCCCGGGCACGCCCCCGCGGCCCACCCGGCCGCGCAACTGGTGCAGCTGGGACACGCCGAACCGGTCGGCATCCATCACCACCATCGCGGAGGCGTTGGGCACGTCGACGCCGACCTCGATCACCGTCGTGGCGACGAGCACGTCGATCTCCCCGGCGGCGAAGGACCGCATGGTCTGGTCTTTCTGTTCGCTGGTCATGCGGCCATGCAGGGGCTCGATGCGGGCGGACGCGAGCACCGGGTTGCGGCGGAGTTCGGCGAGCACGGTCTCGACGTCGGCCGGTGCCGACACTGACGCCGATGCCGATGCCGACGCCTCGGGGTCGGCGATCTCGCCCTCCTCGAGCTGCTTCGGGGAGATCGCCGCGCAGACCACGAACGCCTGGCGTTTCTGGGCGAGCTCTTCCGCCAGCCGGCTCCACACCCGGGTGACCCAGGCGGGTTTCTCGAAGAGCGGCACCACGAACGTCTCGATGCCCTGCCGGCCCTCGGGCAGCTCCGCGATCGTGCTCACGTCGAGGTCGCCGAACACGGTCATGGCCACGGTGCGCGGAATGGGCGTGGCCGTGAGCACCAGCACATGGGGCGGGAGGGCGCCCTTCTGCCGAAGCGCCTCACGCTGATCGACGCCGAATCGGTGTTGCTCATCGACGACGACCAGGCCGAGGTCGAAGAAGGTGACCTTCTCGCCCAGTAGCGCGTGAGTGCCGATCACGATCTGAGCTTGCCCGGACACCGTGCGCAGCAACGCCTTGCGGCGCTCCGCGACGGGCAGCTGCCCCGTGATCAGGGTGGGCATCAGCTCGACCGACAGTTCGGGGCCGAGCGCGCGCGCGATCGAGCGCAGGTGCTGGGCCGCCAGGACCTCGGTGGGGGCGAGCAACGCGGCCTGACCGCCGGAGTCCGCCACTGCGAGCATGGCCCGCAAGGCCACGACCGTCTTGCCGGAACCGACCTCCCCCTGCACGAGCCGGTTCATCGGGGACGTCTGGGCGATATCGTCGGCGATCTCCGCCGCTACGTTCTGCTGGTCGTCGGTGAGGGTGAACGGCAGCGCGGCGTCGAACCGGTCGAGGAACCCGCCGGGCGCGGGAACGCGCGCGACGGTCTTCTGCGCCCGCGCCTCGTTTCGCTGCTGCACCAGGGCGCTCTGCAGCACGAAGGCCTCCGTGAACCGCAGGGTGTCCCGGGCGCGGCGCCAGTCCGAGTCGGTCTCCGGCTGGTGGATGAGCTCGAGCGCCCGGCCGTGCGGGAGCAGCCCACGCTCGGAGCGCACCTCGGTCGGGATCGGGTCCGGAACGGGGCCGAGGCTGTCGAGCACAAGCTCGATCGTCTGGGCGATCTGCCAGCTGGCCACCGTGTTCGTGGCCGGGTAGATGGCGATGGGCTGCTCGATCCAGAGTTTGGCGGCCGCGGCATCCGTGGGCATCTCGGGCTCGTCTTCGGCACCTGGGCCGAACAGCCGGTAGGTCGGGTGGGTGAGCTGCAGGTGCCCCCGGTAGTCGGTGACCTTGCCGGCGAACATGCCGCGCATGCCGGGCCGGAGCTGTTTAGCCCGCCAGGACTGGTTGAACCAGGTGAGGCTGAGGATTCCGCGACCGTCGGAGATCTTCACCTCGACGATCGACCCCTTGCGGGCCTTCATCGGGCGTTCCTCGACCGTGCGGATCTCGGCGACGATCGTCACGTTCTCATCGAGTGGCAACAGGCTGATCGAGGACAGCTCGCCGCGGCGGGCGTAGCGGCGCGGGTAGTGGCTGAGCAGGTCGCCGACGGTTTCGACGCCGAAGGCCTTGACCAGGGCGACGGCCGTCTTGCCGCCGACCACGTTCTGCAGCTTCGTGTCGAGGGTCACCGGGGGCAGGGCGTTCTCCGCGGCCTCCGAATCGGTCATGCTTCGATCGTAGACAACACTGCCGACACCGGTCACCGGTCACCGGGCCGGCCGGGGGACGGGGACGATAAACTCGATCCCGTTATGACGCGAATCGTTGCCGGTTTTGCCGGTTCCCTGCCCCTGGCGGTCCCCCGGACCGGCACCCGACCCACCAGCGACCGCGTGCGCGAGGCGATCTTCTCCGCGCTCGACGCGCGCGACATCATCCGTGGCACCCGGGTTCTCGACCTCTACGCGGGGTCGGGCGCGCTGGGCCTGGAGGCGGCCAGCCGGGGAGCGCGGATCGTGACGCTGGTCGAGAACGGCTTCGGCGCCGCCGCGCTGTGCCGCAAGAACGCGGAGGCCGTGCTGCGGGCCGCCCCGAAGAAGGACGCCCCGAAGATCAAGGTGACGGCGCAGGCCGTGCAGTCGTTTCTGGCCAGCACCGGCGACGGCTTCGACCTCGTCTTCCTCGACCCGCCGTACGACCTCCCCGAGGCCGAACTCGGCCACAACCTCGCTGCGCTGACGCCCCTGCTGGACCCGGATGCCCTCGTGGTCGTGGAGCGGAGCTCGCGCTCGCCCGAGCCGGAGTGGGGCCCCGGCCTCGAGGCCGACCGGCGCAAGGACTACGGCGACACCACCGTCTGGTACGCGTCACTGGCGCGGCCCGCGACCGACTGAGCGGGTCGCCGGCGTCCGTCACGGGCCTCGCGGCGCAGGTTGTGGCCGGCGGCGCAGGTTCCAGCGTGCGCCCGCGGGCACAGGGTGCGCCGCGACGCGCTCGGGGTCGCGGATGCCCGGGTCGCCGGCTCAGCGGACGGAGCCGTCCCAGCCTCGGTAGGGGTCCCAGCCGCCCTGGCCGTGCGGGCGACCATCGAGCAGGATCGTGCCGGCGGCATCCGTGACCGTGCCCAGCGCCCGGAAACCGTCCGGAAGGTCGGTGCCGGCCGGGAATGTCGCGAGGAGGCCGTGGTCCTCGCCTCCGCCGAGGGCACGCTCGACGTTCTCGCCGAGGGCGGCGCGGTCGAAGTCGATGCCCACGCCGCTGGCCCGGGCAAGGCGGCCGGCGTCGATCGCGAGACCGTCCGACACGTCCAGCATGGCCGTCGCGCCGGCGAGGGCGGCAGCCGGGCCCCGGTCGATGGGCGGCACCGGGGCGAGCTGGGCGGCGACTTCCTCGGGATGCTGCGCCCGCAGCGCCGCCGCGAGCTCGGCATCCGGGACCCCGTCGGCGTTCACGGCGAGCCGGAACAGCAGCTCGAGGCCCTGTGCAGCCTCACCGAGACGCCCCGCCAGCGCAACGACGTCGCCTGGCCGCGCCCCGGAGCGGAGGACGGGCCCGCGCCCCTCCAGGTCGCCGAAGGCCGTCACGGCGAGCGTCAGGGCGTCCGAGGCGGACAGGTCGCCGCCGACGACCCCGCAGCCGGGCGCCAACGCCTCGCAGCAGTCCCGCAGGCCGTCCGCGATGCCCTCGATCACGCCGATCGGCGTCGACGGGGGTGCGGCGATCGCCACCACCAGCGCGGTGGGGCGTGCGCCCATCGCAGCGACATCGGACAGGTTCGTGGCCGCGGCCTTCCAGCCGAGGTCGTGCGGGCTCGACCAGGCGAGACGGAAGTCCGGCCCCTGGATCATCATGTCCGTGGTGACGACGTAGCGGCCGTCCGGGGCCGACAGCACGGCGGCGTCGTCCCCCGGGCCCAGGAGCTGGGCGGCCGCGCCCGGCAGCCGGGGGAAGATGCGGGCGAGCACCTCCCCTTCGCTCAGATCGGCCAGGGTTTCTCTCGCCGGCGTCTCACTCGTGGGGAGCATCGCGCCCGCAGCATTCGTCATGCATCAAACGGTAGCCTGAATGCAATGACCTCCCGCATCCGCCTCCTCCGTGCCGGCCTCACGATCACCCTCGTGACGGGCAGCGTGCTGCTCACCGGCTGCACCGCCATCGTGCCGATGGAACCGGCGACGGATG
Organism: Cryobacterium sp. TmT2-59; assembly: GCF_004403545.1. Taxonomy (NCBI): domain Bacteria; kingdom Bacillati; phylum Actinomycetota; class Actinomycetes; order Micrococcales; family Microbacteriaceae; genus Cryobacterium; species Cryobacterium sp. TmT2-59. The sequence goes on from NZ_SOGM01000023.1 coordinate 9,544, forward strand.
CCGTCAACCCCACCTGCGCCGACCTGATCGTGCGCCTGCCGACCACGGTCGCATCCCTGCCGGAGCGGGAGACCAACGCCCAGTCAACCGGCGCCTGGGGCACCCCGTCGGCCGTGCTACTGCACTGCGGCGTGGACGTGCCCGCCCCGACCACCCTGCCCTGCCTCACCGTCAACGGCATCGACTGGATCGAAGACGACACCGACGCCCCCCTGTATCGGTACACCACCTACGGCCGCGACCCGGCCACGGAGCTGGTGATCGACTCGGACAAGGTCAGCGGTTCGACGGTGCTGGTGGACCTGGCCAACGCGGTGGAGAACATCCCCGCGACCGGCAAGTGCCTCGGCGCCGAAGACCTGCTGCTGCCGACCGACGGCGAGACCGCGGCCCCGGCCCAGTAACCGCACGCCCGGCCCGCAGAGCCCCGGCAGCCACGCCGGCTCGCCGGCTCGCCAAGCCCGCCGAACCGTGAGTTCGGCCCCACTTTCGTGCCGTCGGAGGGGCGGAACTCACGGCTCGACGAGGTTTCGCGACGAGGTTTCGCGGAGCGGCAACGGCACCTTGGCCGCCGCGCCTGCCTCCTGCCTCGGCAACGGGGGCATTGTCAAGTGTTACGTCTCATGCCGTCACGCCGCGACGTCCGGGAGCGCGGCCACCGGTGGGCACGTAACGTCTCCGGGGAGTCGCCGCCGGTTGGCTGCGGCCACTGATGGACGGGGACACGACATGCTTCTGACCGGACTCGGCCTGGGCGTCGCCCTGGGCTTCACCATGCAGCGGGGCAGGTTCTGCGTGACCGGAGCATTCCGGGACCTCTGGATCACGGGCAGCACCCGCTGGCTGACCGCCTTCCTGATCGTCATCGCCGTGCAGAGTGTGGGCGTATTCGCCCTCGACGCGGCAGGTGTCATCACCCTCGACCCCCAGCCGTTCGCCTGGCTGGCCACGATCCTCGGCGCGTTCATCTTCGGTTTCGCCATCGTGCTGGCCGGCGGATGCGCCACGGGCACCTACTACCGCGCCGGCGAGGGTCTGGTGGGCAGCTGGTTCGCCCTGATCTTCTACGCCCTCTTCGCCGCCATCTCGAAAACCGGCGCGCTGTCCGCCCCGGTCGCGGCGCTCCGCGGCATCACCGTGGAGGGTTCCACCATCCACGGTGTCCTCGGCATCTCACCGTGGGTGCTGGTCGCGCTGCTCGTCACCGGCGTCGGACTGCTGGCCCGGTATCACCTGCGTCGGCGGTCGCCCCTGACGCTCGCGTCCCTCCCGGCCCGCACCAGCGGCATCCGTCACCTCCTTTTCGAGAAGAAGTGGGGCGCGTTCACCACGGCACTGATCATCGCACCGCTCGCCATCCTCGCCTGGCCGCTCAGCTGGGCAACCGGCCGCGAGTCCGGGCTCGGCGTCACCGGGCCGTCCTCGAACATCGTCAACTACCTCGTGCGCGGCGATCCCCAGGCGATCGACTGGGGCGTCTACCTGGTGATCGGCATCCTGCTCGGCTCCTTCATCGCCGCCAGAGGCAGCGGCGAGTTCCGCGTGCGGCTGCCCGATGCCACCACGACCATCCGCAGCATCATCGGCGGGGCGCTGATGGGCGTCGGAGCTAGCCTGGCCGGCGGCTGCACCATCGGCAACGGCATGGTCGACACCGCCACCTTCGGCCTCCAGGGCTGGGTATCGCTGGTCTTCATGATCATCGGCACCGGCGCCGCGACGCGCCTCTTCATCACCGGGTCCGCGCGGGTCGGGGTCTCCCCCGTCCGCATCCCGGTCCCCCGGTAGCTACCCGCATCAACCAGCATCACCCCGCATCACCCAAGAAAAGGAAGCCCGACATGGCACAGTACGTACTCGAAACCGACGGTCAGGTCTGCCCATTCCCGCTCGTGGAGGCCGGTGACGCCATCCTGAAGCTCGACCTCGGCGACGAACTCACCATCAACTTCGACTGCACCCAGGCGACGGATGCCCTACCGCGCTGGGCCGCCGAGAACGGCTACCCGGTCACCCATTTCGATCGCGTCGGGGACGCCCACTGGACCATCACGGTGCAGAAGGCGTAGCCCCGGCAAGAGCCCCAAGACCCCGCCGAGCCGTGAGAAGCGCCCCTGAAAAATCAAAAAACGGGGGCGAAACTCACGGCTCGGCGGGACCGAGCCCGGGCCTTTTGGGGGTGGGGGTGGCGGGACGGGTGGGGACAGCGGGACGGGCGGGGACAGCGGGACGGGCGGGGACAGCGGGACGGGCGGGGTGCGGCTGGTTAGACCGACAGGCGCAGTGCGGCGGGAAGGGCGCGGCGGGCCAGCGCCACCGCGATCAGCTCGTCGATCAGCTGCGGGTAGGTGTACCCGGTGGCGAGCCAGCAGGTCGGGAACATCGAGATCGGGGTGAACCCGGGCATGGTGTTGATCTCGTTGATGACCCAACCGTCCCCGGTCAGGAAGAAGTCCACCCGGGCCAGGCCGGCGCCGTCGATCGCGTCGAACGCGCGGATGGCGAGGTCCTGCATCTCGGCCACTTCCCCGGCGCCGAGAGCCGCGGGGCAGACGAGTTCGATCCCGTCCGCGCCGAGGTACTTGGCGGCGAAGTCGTAGAAGTCACGTCCGGTGACGCGCACCTCTCCCGGCACGGATGCCCGGGTCGGCTCCCCCGGACGGCCCTGCAGCACGCCGATCTCGAGTTCGCGTCCCGACAGGCCGGCCTCGATCAGTACCTTGCTGTCTTCGGCGAGGCCCACCCGCATCGCCTCGGCCAGCTGGTCCAGGTGCGCCACGCGGCTGACGCCGACGCTCGACCCGGCCCGGGCGGGCTTCACGAACACGGGCAGCCCGAGCTGCTCGGCGGCGGCGAACGCCATGCCGGGCGCCTCGGCCCACTCGGCCGCCGTGATGGTGCGCCACGGGGCCACCGGCAGGGCGGCCTGCTGGAAGACGGTTTTGGTGAAGTGCTTGTCCATGCCCAGCGCCGACGCCAGCACGCCCGAGCCGACGTACGGCAGGCCGACCAGTTCGAGCAGCCCCTGCACGGTCCCGTCCTCGCCGAACGGACCGTGCAGGATCGGGAAGACCACGTCCACGTTGCCGAGCGAACGGTACCCGGCGCCGTCGCTGACGGTCAGCTGGCGGCTGAGGCTGCTCTCCGGCCACCGCACCCGGGTGCCGTTGTCGAACACCTCCGGCAGTTCCGCGGCGTCCAGGGCGAACCGGACCGGGTCATCCGCTTCGAGCACGAAGGCTCCGTCGCGGGTGATCCCGATCGGGATGACGTTGTAGCGGTCGCGGTCAATCGCCGCGAGGACGCCCCCCGCTGTGGCGCAGCTGATCGAATGTTCGCTTGAACGACCCCCAAAGAGCAGCGCTACCGTGAGCTTGTCCATCATTCGTCCTTTCGCCCTGCGGCTCAGCCGAGTCCGTGGTGAGGTGCGGGGCGAGGTCCCGCGGTTTTAGAGTACCGGCCAGCACCTGGCGGACCTGCTCGACGATGGGCATGTCCACCCCCTTGGCACGGGCGAGATCGAGAATAGGGCCGACGGATGCGAGGCCTTCGGTGGTCTGCTGCATCTGCTTGACGACGTCGGCGATGCCGTAACCCTGGCCGAGGAGGCGTCCGGCGGTGTTGTTCCGCGAGAGCGGCGACTGGCAGGTGGCGATCAGGTCGCCCAGGCCGGCGAGGCCGGCCAGCGTCTCCGGATGCGCGCCGTACGCCACCGCGAAGTCGGTCATCTCGACCAGGCCCCGGGTGATGATCGACGCCTTGGTGTTCTCGCCGTAGCCGACGCCGTCGACGATGCCGATGGCCACGGCGATGAGGTTCTTGAGCACGCCGCCGAATTCAGTGCCGATGACATCCGTGTTCACATACGACCGGAAGTAGCGGTTGCGGGCCAGCATGGCGACGGCCTGGGCGGTCTCGAGGCTGTTGGAGGAGACGACGGCGGCCGTCGGCTGCTCCTTCGCGATCTCGAGGGCCAGGTTGGGGCCGGAGATGGCCGCGATCAGGTCAGGGTCGATCGGGAGGAGCTCGGCGATGATCTGGCTCATCCGAAGCCCGGAGCCGCGCTCGACGCCCTTCATCAGCGACACCACGATCGCGCCGGGGGCCAGGAACGGTTCGGCCAGGATCAGGTTCTCGCGCAGCGACTGGCTCGGCACGGACACGAACACCTGCTCGGCGCCGGCCAGGGCCAGGTCGAGCCTGGACGTGGCGCGGAGGCCGACCGGCAGGTTGATGCCGGGGAGGTAGTCACTGTTGCGCCGGGCCTCGGTGATCTCCCGGGCGAGTTCGGGGCGCCGGGCCCAGAGCACGACATCCGCCCCGCCGTCGGTGAGGATCTTCGCGAACGTCGTTCCCCAGCTTCCGGCTCCGAGAACGGCGACGCGTTTGCCTGGCAGGATCTTAGGCTTCAAAACGGCCGGTCTCTTTCTGGTCGTGCTCGGCCGGGTTCCAGCGCTTGGTCGGCGCCGTTTCACCCCGAAGGTCTTCGAGCAGCTGGGTGATGGCGTCCATGACGACCTTGGTCGCCTCGTTCAGGGTGGCCGAATCGAGGTTGCGGCCGCGGAACTCGGCGAGGTCGAGCGGATCGCCGATCTTGACGAGCACGGTCCTGCGCGGGAACAGGCTCAGCTTCTTCGAGTAGCGCGGCATGATCTGCTGGGCACCCCAGTGGGCGACGGGGACGACCGGGATGCCCCGTTCCAGGGCTATCCGCACGGCGCCGGACTTGCCGCGCATCGGCCACAGGTCAGGGTCGCGGGTCAGCGACCCCTCCGGGTAGACCACGACCATCTGCCCGCGTTCGACGAGACGCTCGGCGGCCTTGACCGGCTCACTGCCGCGCACGCTGCCGCCGCGCTGCACCGGGATCTGCCCGGATTTGCGCAGCAGCCAGCCGAGCCCCGGGAGCGTGAAGACGGATGCCTTCGCCAGGAACCGCGGCGCCCGCCCCAGCTTCCAGCTGAGCACGCCCATCAGGACCGGGTCGATCTCACTGAAGTGGTTGGGCGCCATCACGAATGCTCCGGTGCGCGGGAACTTGCCGACATCGGTGACCTTGAACCGCACGGCCAGGTTGATCACCGGGAGGATGATCAGCGCCAGCGCCCAGAACACGGATGGGCGCCGGGTCTCCGAACGCTCCCGGCCCGGGTTCACGGCTGGGGTGGAGCTGTTGTTCCGGGGCGCTGGATCTGACACGCGCCCTGGACCTGACACTGGCGCTGGATCTGATGCTGGCACGGCCCCATTATCCTTCGAGATCGAAGTCAGCTCCCAACAGTTGAAGCTTGGTGATGAAGTTCTCGTAGCCGCGGCTGATGATGCCGACGTTGCTCACGGTGGACGTGCCGGACGCGGTGAGGGCCGCGATCAGGTGGCTGAAGCCGCCGCGCAGGTCAGGAACCTCGATGTCGGCGCCGTGCAGCTTCGTCGGCCCGGTGATGACGGCCGAGTGGTTGAAGTTGCGCTGGCCGAAGCGGCAGGGGTGCCCGCCCAGGCATTCGCGGTGGATCTGGATGGTCGCGCCCATCTCGACCAGCGCGTCGACGAAGCCGAACCGCTGCTCGTAGACGGTCTCGTGCACGATCGAAACGCCGTGCGCGTGGGTGAGGGCGATCACGAGCGGCTGCTGCCAGTCCGTCATGAAGCCCGGGTGGACATCCGTCTCGATGATGACGGGCTTGAGGTCGCCGCCCGGGTGGTAGAAACGGATGCCGTCGTCTTCGATGTCGAACGCCCCGCCGACCTTGCGGAACACGTTCAGGAAGGTGAGCATCTCGGGCTGGCGGGCGCCGCCGACGAAGATGTCGCCGTCGGTGGCCAGGGCCGCGGCCGCCCAGCTGGCGGCCTCGTTGCGGTCGAACAGGGCGCGGTGGTTATAGCCTTCGAGCCGTTCGACGCCCTCGATCCGAATCACCCGATCGGTGTCGACCGTGATGACAGCGCCCATCTTCTGCAGGATGTTGATCAGGTCCATGATCTCGGGCTCGATCGCCGCGCCCTTGAGCTCGGTGATGCCCTCCGCGCGCACGGCGGTGAGGAGCACCTGTTCCGTGGCGCCGACGCTCGGGTAGGGCAGGGACACCTTGGTGCCCTTGAGCCCGTTGGGCGCGGACATCCGGATGCCGTTGGGCTGCTTCTCGACGACGGCGCCGAACTTGCGCAGCACGTCCAGGTGGTAGTCGATCGGGCGGTCGCCGATGCGGCAGCCGCCGAGGTCGGGGATGAATGCCTCGCCGAGGCGGTGCAGCAGCGGGCCGCAGAACAGGATCGGGATGCGCGAGGAGCCGGCGTGAGCGTCGATCGCGGCGAAGTGCGCGCTCTCGACGTCCACCGGGTCGAGCTGCAGCTCGCCCGGTTCGGCGCCGTCGGTGACCTTGACGCCGTGCACCTCGAGGAGCTGGCGCACGATGCGCACGTCGCTGATGTTGGGCACGTTCTTGAGCACGCTGGGCGTCTCGCCGAGGAGCGCCGCGACCATGGCCTTGGTGACCAGGTTCTTGGCACCCTTCAGCTCGATCCGGCCGACCAGCGGGATGCCGCCGCGGATGGTGATCCGGTCGCCCTGCAGGCCGACGGCGGCGCCCCAGTTCTGGGCGTTCTCCCGGTTCTGGGCGTCGTCCCTGCTCTGGTCGTCGTCGCGGTTCTTGGCGATTTCGCTGATGGTGTTCACTGTGTTACCTGCTTTGCGGGGAGAGTGCGGGGCCGCCAGGGCTCCCGATAGGATTCGAATTCTTCGATCCGCGCCTCGTCGCGCAGGGTCAGGCCGATGTCGTCGAGGCCTTCGAGCAGGCGCCAACGGGTGTAGTCGTCGATCTCGAACGCAACGCTGAGGTCGCCGACGCGGGCCGTGCGGGAGACCAGGTCGACCGTCAGCTCGATGCCCGGGGCTGCCTCGATGATGTCCCACAGACGCTGCGCGTCGGCCTCGGAGATCTGGCCGGCCAGGAGACCCTGTTTGCCGGCGTTGCCGCGGAAGATGTCACCGAACCGGGGGCTGAGCACCACGTCGAAGCCGTAGTCGCGCAGCGCCCACACGGCGTGCTCGCGCGAGGAACCGGTGCCGAAGTCCGCGCCGGCCACGAGCACGCGGGCGCCCTGGTATTCCGGCCGGTTCAGCACGAAGTCCGGATCGGTGCGCCAGCCGGCGAACAGGGCGTCCTCGAAGCCGGTCCGTGTCACGCGCTTGAGGTACACGGCGGGGATGATCTGGTCGGTGTCGACGTTGGAGCGGCGCAGCGGCAGCGCGATGCCGGTGACTTTGGTGAATTTTTCCATTACTGGTTGTCTCCGTCCTGGACCAGGTCCCACGGGCTGGACAGCGTGCCGCGAATTGCGGTCGCCGCGGCGACGAGCGGCGAAACGAGGTGCGTGCGACCGCCCTTGCCCTGCCTGCCCTCGAAGTTTCGGTTGCTGGTCGAGGCGCACCGCTCGCCCGGGGCCAGCTGGTCGGGGTTCATGCCCAGGCACATCGAGCAGCCCGCGAAGCGCCACTCGGCGCCGAAATCGGTGAAGATCTTGTCGAGGCCCTCGGCCTCGGCCTCGATCCTGACGCGGGCGGAGCCGGGCACGACGAGCATGCGCACCCCGGCGGCCAGGGTGCGGCCCTTGACGATCTCTGCCGCGGCGCGCAGGTCCTCGACCCGGCTGTTGGTGCAGGAGCCGAGGAAGACGGTGTCCACCCGGATCTCCTTCATCGGGGTGCCGGCTGCCAGATCCATGTACTCGAGGGCCCGTTCGGCCGCGGACCGTTCGTTGGCGTCGGGGATGACGGACGGGTCCGGCACGGTCTCGCTCAGCGAGACGCCCTGGCCGGGGTTGGTGCCCCAGGTGACGAAGGGCTCCAGTGCGTAGGCGTCCAGGATCACCTCGGCGTCGAAGGTGGCTCCCTCGTCGGTGGCGAGGGTCTCCCAGTAGGCGACCGCGTCGTCCCAGTCCGCACCGGCCGGCGCGTGGGCGCGGCCGTGCAGGTAGTCGTAGGTGGTCGCATCCGGGGCCACCATGCCGGCGCGGGCACCGGCCTCGATCGACATGTTGCAGATCGTCATGCGCCCCTCCATTGAGAGGGCACGGATGGCGCTGCCGCGGTATTCGAGTACGTAGCCCTGGCCGCCGCCGGTGCCGATCTTCGCGATCACGGCGAGGATGATGTCCTTGGCCGTGACGCCGGGGCGCAGGGTGCCGTCCACGGTGATGGCCATGGTCTTGAACGGCTTCAGCGGCAGGGTCTGGGTGGCCATGACGTGCTCCACCTCGCTGGTGCCGATGCCCAGCGCCATGGCCCCGAAGGCGCCGTGGGTGGAGGTGTGCGAGTCGCCGCAGACGACGGTGATGCCCGGCTGGGTCAGGCCCAGCTGCGGTCCGACGACGTGCACGATGCCCTGTTCGATGTCGCCGAGGGAGTGCAGCCGCACGCCGAATTCCTCGCAGTTGCGGCGGAGGGTCTCGATCTGGGTGCGGCTGGTGAGGTCGGCGATGGGCTTGTCGATCGCGAGCGTCGGAGTGTTGTGGTCTTCCGTGGCGATGGTGAGGTCGGGTCGGCGCAGTCGGCGCCCGGCCAGGCGCAGCCCGTCGAAGGCCTGCGGGCTGGTGACCTCGTGCACGAGGTGCAGGTCGATGTAGATCAGGTCGGGGGTGCCGTCTTCGCCTTTGGCGACGCGGTGCTTGTCCCAGACCTTCTCGGCCAGGGTGCGCGGTCGAACGGCGCCCGGGCCGGCCGTGAATGGTGCGACGGTGTTCGATGCGGCCGCGGGCAGTGTTGCTTCAGTCATGGGTGTGCGTCTTCCTCAACAGTGGGTAATCAGCCGACAACAAACCCCACGACGAGAGAGGCCTCAGAACTGGCACTCGTCGCGGCAGAGAAGGAGGATTCGACCGGGCAGCACCCGAACAGGCTAACACTTCGCGTCTGCACGGTTGCAGTGCGGCGCTCATTTGAGGGCGACCTGGACCGTGAATTGGCCCAGCATCAGCACAGAACCCGGCAGAAGATTCTGCGTCGCCCCCGGCTCGAGATCGGTCCAGGCGCCGTCGGGAACCGTCGCCGACACGCCGTTGGTCGAGTCCAGGTCGGTCACCGAGAGGCCGTGGTCCGCGATGAAGACGACGGCGTGGGTCTTCGACACCGACCGGGCCGGGTCCTGCACGGAGACGAGCCGGGCATCCGGGTGCCCGGGGACCGGGGCCGGGCTGCGCCCCAGCACGACGGCCCCGGCCACGTCGACCGCCTGGCCGTCTTCGAAGGTCAGCAGCCAGCGACGTGGCCGCCTCGGTTCCGCCTGGATCGGCCGGAACGCCGGAAAGGAGGCGCGCATCGTGGTGCTGTCGGTCGCGACCTCGTCGTCCGGGTCCGACTCGTCGGCGGCCGGTGCCGGGCTCAGCCACGGCGGCGGGAGGATGAATCCGGGTTTGTCCACCTCGCCACTCTATCTGCGGTGCGCTGCTTCCTGCGGTGGGCTACTTCGACAGGTCGACCCGGCTCCAGTCCCGTCGGGAGCGGATCCGGAACCGGCTGAACAGGCGGCGCAGCCGGCCGACGGACGTTTCCGCGCGGTGCAGCGAGTCCAGCGCCTCGTTCCAGCTGCGCTCCACCAGCTCGTCGTCGATCTGCTCCCCGTTGAAGACGGCGTGGTCGCAGAGCTCAGCGAGCGGCATCAGACGGATGTCCCCCGTGGCCGGTCCGGCCTGGCCGACCAGCTGGGACTCGACCTCGGTGGCGATCAGCCGCCGGGTGGTGCCCCGCGGCACTTGGAAGCCCAGTTCGGCGTAGCCGTCGGTGACCTCGTCCCAGGCCCCGGCGACCCGGGTGTCCCCGCTGCCGCGGGTGCGGCGCCGGCGACGCCGACGGCCCTTGAGTGCGCCGATGACGAGCACCGGACCCAGGATCAGCAGCATCGGGATCCCGACGATCCCGCCGAGCGCCCAGGCCCAGCCGGGCAGGGTGAAGGCCTTGTCCTTGTCGTCCTTCTTCGTGTCGTCGATCTCGACGGCGGTCAGCAGGTCGTCCGACTGGTTGTCGGACCGCGGGGGCTGGCGCACCTGGGGCTGCGGCACGGACTTCGGTTTCGGAGTCTGGTCCTGCGGCACATCCGTCTGGTCGGGGGTCGGGAAGAACGGGACCCAGCCCACGCCCTCGAACGCGACCTCCACCCAGGCCGTGACGTCGGAACCGGTCACCTCGACGCTCGTGGCCCCGTCGGGCACGGCCGGGGCGAACCCCATCACCACGCGCGCCGGGTAGTTCAGGCTGCGGGCCATCAGCGCCATGGCGGCGGCGTACTGCTCCTGGTCGCCGACCATCTGGCTGCGGGTGAACAGCTCGTCGATGCGGTCCGCGCCGTGCCCGGCCCGGGACGGGATGCCGTCGGAGGCGAGGCCGTGGCTGAGGAATCCCTGCGTTTTCAGGGCCTTCTGGATGGCGCGCAGCTTGTCGATCGGGGTGTCGGCACCGCCGGTGTACTCGGTGGCCTTGGCCACCACGACGTCCGGGATGTTCTCCGCCGCCGGCAGGGACACGGTGGCGACCGGGACCTTCTCCAGGTCTTCGTCCTTGTAGGACTGCTGCACGGCGGCGCGGGTGGTGTACGTGTAGCCGTTCTTCACGCCGCTGGTGAGCACGGAGGTGCCGGTTCCCGCGTTGTAGCGCAGGTTCTCGGCCTCTGCGCTGCTCTTCGAGTCGTCGAAGTCGACCGTGGTGGGATAGCCGACGCCGGGGAGCCAGACATCCGCGTAGCCGGAACCGGTGACGGTGACCGTGCTGAACGCGACGCTGGTGACCAGCGGCGGGTCGGGGATGGTGCGGCCGACCAGGCGGAAGCCGGCCTGCCCGCCCTCGGAGCCGGCGACGCCGGCCACGTTCCACAGTTTGCCGTCGTAGGAGTCCATGCTGGCCAGGCGCAGGAGCTGCCCGGTCTGCAGGCCCTCGACCGTGAACAGCGGGGTGTCGGCGAGGGTCTTCGTGTACTGGCGGAACCCGGCCAGCGGGCTCGGGAACTGCAGCGGGTCGAACGGGGGCTGGATCTCCTCGCGCAGCACGAAGCGCTGCGCCTGCACGGGGGCGAGCGCAGCGCCGGCGAGGGCGCCGATCAGCACGGTGCCGAGGATGAGCGTGCCGGTGCCGACCAGCTTGCGCCGGAGCAGCCGGGAGGAGCCCACCCGGTCGGCGGTCGCCAGCTGCGACCGACGCCAGCCGAGCCAGATCAGGGCGATCACGGCGAAGGCGACCCCCCGGATGCCGGCGTAGTAGGCCTCATCCGTTCCCATCAGGATGCCGGCCAGGTAGAGGAGCACCGGCCCGGCCAGGAGCGCGCTCGAGCGCCAGACCGTGCGGGGGCGCAGCGGCAGCCAGCGGGAGGCGAGCATGGTGCCGACGAGGGCGATCAGCCAGGCCGCGCAATAGGGCAGCACCGGCATGTAGTACGGCGCTTCGACCGGGGTGCCGAGGGTGACGATGTCGGCCCAGCCGAACACCGCGCCGAGGGCGAGGCCGGCCGAGGAGGCCAGGCTCGGGAACAGGAGGAGCAGCCCCTGCTGCGGCATGGTGAAGGGCGTGCCGAGCAGGAAGTAGGCGAGGACCGCGGCGAGGACGCTGACCAGGGTGCCGAGGCGGAGCAGGTAGGCCAGGACGGCGATCCCGGTTCCGACGAGGAGTCCGCCCAGGCCGGCGAGGAGGAAGTTGTAGTCCCCGAACGAGGTTTCGAAGCCGAGCACACCGAGCAGGGACAGGGCGCTGAGCACAGCGATGTCAGACCAGGCGCGGGCGGGCAGTCTCTGGGCGGGCACCGAGCGGAGGCGGCTCATCCGTTCACCCGCCGGAGCAGTGCGGGCAGGTCGGTGAGCTGGCCGAGGGTGATCACGGTGAGCCCGGACACGCTGGTGAGCCGGGGGGTCGAGCCGAGTTCCATCCGGAAGGCGAGCGTCTTGGTTTCGGGCCCGAAGAGCGTCTGCACCGCGCGGAACTCGCGCAGTTCGAGCAGCGACCCGGCCACGATCATCACGACGCTGGGGGCCGGCAGCCGGCGGGTGGCGTCGCGGGCGAAGTCGCGCAGCGTCGGGTACAGGTCCGTCACCGGGGCGATCCGGCAGGAATCGTCGAGGAGGGCCACCGCGGTCTTGGTGGTGAGCAGCCGGTCCTCGGTCACCACGCTGACCCGGGTGCCGTCACGGATCACCTGCAGCGCCAGCGAGGCCGTCGCCGACACACCGAGCTCGAATTCCTCGTCCGAGGCGTAGTGGGCGGTTTCTGAGGTGTGCACGATGGTCAGCTGGGACCGGCGGGTCTCCTCGAACTGCCGCACCATCAGCTGGCCGGTGCGCGCCGAGGTGCGCCAGTGCACGTTCCGGAGCGCGTCGCCGGGCACGTAGGCGCGCAGCGCGTGGAAGGAGATGTCGTTGTTGGTGATCTTGCGGGTGATCTCCCCCTCAAGGTCGCGCACCAGGCCCGCCGCGGAGGACTGCAGCCGGGTGGTGACCGGGTGCACGAACAGTTCCACCGGGTCGGTCCACCGCACCGTGCGGCGCAGCAGCCCCAGCTGGTCGCCGCGTACCGACACGGCGGGGCCGGCCACGATGACGGCGCGATGGTGGGTCGGCACGGCGAACAGTTCCTCGTGCCGGACCGCGGGTGCCAGCCCGGGGATCACGAATTCGGCGACCCCGGTGCCGACCGACAGCTCCATCCGCACCGGGAGCAGACTCTTCTCCCCCGAGTTGGCCACGGTCATCTGGCCGAGGGCACGCTCCCCCGCGACGACCCGGTGCGGGTTCAGCGCCACGTCGACGGCGTAGGTCGCGCGTCCGAAGATGAAGACGACCGCGACCAGGAGGGCCGCCAGCAGGGTGGTGGCGAGGTAGGTGAACTCGGCCCACCCGGACAGGCCGCTGATCAGGAAGGCGGCCACGGATGCGGCGAGCGTCAGCCAGCCGACCGGGCCGACGACATCCGTGACCGGTTTCGCGGCCTGCCAGGCGCGCCGGGCCAGCTGGCCGAGCAGCCGGAAGACCGTGCGCCGGGAGTCGCCGAGGGCTCGCCGGAGCGACACCACGGCGTGTTCCGCCGGGGACACGGGGCGGGGAACCTTCTCGGCGACGCGGGTCATGCGGCGCGGTAGGCGGGTGGTGCGACCTCGACCAGGATCCGGCTGACGATGTCCTCCGCGGTGACGCCGGCGAAGTCGGCCTCCGGGTCGACCATGATGCGGTGCGCGAGCACGGGCACGGCCAGGTCGCGGATGTCGTCGGGGGTGACGTAGGTGCGGGCCTGGGACAGCGCCCACGTCTTCGCGGCGCGGGCCAGCGAGAGCGCGCCGCGCATGCTGACCCCGAGCGTCGAGGACGGATCGGTGCGGGTGGCCGTGACGATCTCGTTCAGGTATCCGAGCACCGATTCGTCGACGAAGACCTCCGAGGCCAGCTGCACCATCGAGTTCACCGAGCTGGAGGCGATGATGGCCGAGATCTTCGAGTCCCTGGCCCGGTTGGACGAGTCGAGGAGCAGGGCGACGGCCGTGTCGTGGTCGGGATAGCCGAGCGAGGTCTTGATCAGGAACCGGTCGAGCTGGGCTTCCGGCAGCGTGTAGGTGCCGGCCTGTTCGACCGGGTTCTGGGTGGCGATGACCATGAAGGGGCTGCCGACCTCGTGGCTCACGCCGTCGACCGTGACTCGTCCCTCCTCCATCACCTCGAGCAGGGCGGACTGGGTCTTCGGGCTGGCCCGGTTGATCTCGTCCGCCAGCACGATCGATGCGAAGATCGGGCCCCTGTGGAACTCGAAGAGTCCCTTGCCCTGGTCGTAGATGGTCACTCCGGTCACGTCGGAGGGCAGCAGGTCCGGCGTGAACTGGATGCGCGAGTTGGTGCCGTCCAGCGTCTTGGCCAGGGCCTTGGCCAGCACGGTCTTGCCGGTTCCGGGGAAGTCCTCCAGCAGCACGTGCCCGCTGGTGAGCATCGCCGCCACGACGAGGCGCACCACCTGGTCCTTGCCGAGGATCGCCTCGTTGACGTTGCCGACGAGGCGTCCGAAGGCCTCGGCGAACCAGTCGGCCTGCTCCTGTGTTACTGCCATTGTGTCTCCTAAGTGCGTACGTGATGAGCTCGTGTCGGCGAGGCGCCTAGGGAGCCGTGGCCCACCGTTGCCAGGGGCTGTTCAGACTGATCGGACCGGATATCTCGACTCGGACGTCCTGGTTGCCGTACTGTCCGGCGACGGCCGTCGACCGGTCCATGTAGCTGCCGGTGCGTTGGGTGCCCGCTCCGGAGAGGGTGAAATTCTGGGCCGTGAAGCGGTAACCGCTTCCCGTGACGATCTGCACCGTGTACGTGCCGTTCGGAATCCGGGCGTAGTCGAACGCGATCCAGTTCCCGACCGGCGCTCCGCCGCCGCCGTCACGAATGGCGAGCGTCGGCGGCGCCGGCGGCGGGGGCGGCGGCGCGGGCTGGGGCGTGGCCACGTTCGACTGGGTCCACCCGCTGCACCCGCGCGCGTTGCAGGCCTGCACCTGGTAGTGGTAGGGGGTGTTCACCGTGCCGGTGGCCGAGGCCGTGCGAGCCCCGCCGGTGGACCCGGTGCCGTTGCTGCCCTGGATCCACTGGTAGTTGTAGCTCGTGACACCGCGGCCGCCATCGCTGGACGGGGCGGACCAGGCCAGGCTCAGGGCCCCGGTGCCCTGTCCCGGCGCGTCCAGGTTCGCGCTCGCCGGTGCGCCCGGCACCCCGAAGGGCGTGACCGTGTTGCTCGCCCCTGAGGCGCTGCCCTGGCCGATCGCGTTCCAGGCGGAGACGGTGAATAAGTAGTTCGTCCCGTTCCGGAGGCCGCCGATGGCATGGGTGCCTGCCGACATCACGTCGAGGCTCCCGCCGCCGCCGGCGGTCCAGCTGATGGTGTACCTGGTGATCGGCGAGTTGTTCGACGGCGGAGCGGCGAACTTCACGGTGGCGCTGCCGTCGCCCTCGACCGCGGTCGGGGTGTTGGGGGCATCCGGAACGTTACGGATGACGAGCGTGACGCGTCCCTGCGTTTCGCGGCCCGGGTCCCGCGTGGCGTCCTGGATCCGGTAGACCACGGTCAGGGTTCCGGTGGCGCCCGAGCCGGTCTTCACCGTGACCCCGGAGGCGGTGTGGCTGACCGTCGCAGTGCCGACCTGCTGCTCGATGGCGGCCGAGATCACCGTGAGGGGCTTCCCGTCCTGCGCGTAGGGGTTGTAGTCGTTGTCCAGCACGGGGATGGCGACGGACTGGCTCGGCCGGGTCTCGATGCCGGTGCCGTTCGGCCCGGAATCGTCGACGGCCTGCGGCTTGGCCCGCGTGGAGGACACGACCGTGACGTTCACCGACCCCGGAATCGTGAACTCCTTGTAGGTGACCGTGAACGAGAGGGTGACCTTCTTGCCCGGCTGCACGCCGAGCGGCGCCGAGATCGAGAGGTCGGCGCCGCTCAGGGTCGCCGCGACATCCGCCGAGGTGCCCCCGGGCGGACCGTAGCTGAGCTGCTGCACGATCTGGGGGTTGGGGTGCCCGCTGGAGGTGCGCAGGTTGACGACGAGCGCCGGCTCCCCGGCCTGGATCGTCACGTTCGGGGGTGTGAAGGTGGGCGGCACATCTTCGGAGTTCGGGTCGCCCACGGTGACCGGGATGGTCAGGGTCGCCTGGTTTCCCTTCGGGTCGCCGGCGGAGGTACCGTCGGTCACCACGAAGGTGACGGAGGCCGGTCCGCGGTAGTCCTGAGCCGCGGAGAAGGTCAGGGTGCTCGGGTCGACCAGGGGCGAGGACCCGGACGCGTTGGTCGCCGTCGCGGAGAGGATCAGGGCGGGCCGCCCGGAGGGGACCTCCACGATGTCGGCCAGGTTCCAGGTCTTCGAACCGTTCATCCGCACGAGCTGCTCCGGCAGCGCCTTCAGGAAGGGCGGCGGGAAGGCCTGCTCGGCGGCCGGCTTCTCTTTCTCGTCCGGATCCGGTTTGGCGGGAACGATGATGAAGGCCGTGGCCCTGAGCTTGTCGACGTCGTTGGTGAGGCGGTAGGCGATGGCCTGCCGCACGTTCTTCGGGGTGACGGTGACGGTGCCATTGGGCAGGATCGTGCCGGATGCCGCGTTCGGGCCCTCGAGGCTGATCACGAGGTCTTCGATCAGGCCGCTGGGGTTCTCGGCCTTGTCGAGCACCTTGACGTCGACGCTCTTCTCGGTGAGCACGTCCTTGGGCTCGATGACGTGGTCGATGGCGCTCGGGTACTGGGCCTTGGCGTCGGCGGTCACCTTGACCTGCACGAACGCGGTCGCCGCGCCGCCGTGGCCATTGGTGATCTCGTAGCGCAGGGTGTAGCTGCCCTCGACCGCGGGGGCATCGATGATGATCCGGCTGCCGTTCACCTTCGCAGTGATGCCCTCCTGGACCTCCGGCAGCTTCTTCGAGAGGGTCAGCTTGTACCCGTTCGGGTCGGAGTCGTTGAGCACGACCGGGATCGATCCCGCGCGGCCCGGTTTGATCTCGATCGCGTCGTCGACGGCGTTAGGCGGGAGGAGGGCCACCGGCCGGGGGATCACGCCGATCCGAACGGTCCCGGTCGCCGTGGCGCCGTAGGTGTCCGCCACCTCGTAGGTGAAGGAGTCGGTGCCGGCCGTGCCGGGGTAGGCCTCGTAGACGAAGAAATCACTGCCCCGCTTGGTGATGCGCCCGAGGGCCGGCGGCGTCGTCACGTCGGTCAGGTAGACGGAGTCGCCGTCGGGGTCGATGCCGTCCAGGGGCACCTGCACCTTGATGATCGAGTCTGCGAACGTGCGCATGGTCAGCGGCAGCGGCGTCGGCGCCCGGTTATTCGCCTTGTCCGGCCCGATCACGGTGAAGCGCACGACCGCGGTCGCGGTCTCCAGGTACGGGTCGGTGATGGCGTAGGCGATGCTGTACGCGCCGGGTTCCTTCGGGGCCTGGTAGCGCACCTGCTTACCGGTGACGAACGCGAGCCCCCCGGCGTTGGCGGTGTCCACGAGGTCGGGCGAGAGCGTCATCGTTCCCGAGTCCGGGTGGTAGTCGTTGTCCAGCACGGGCACGCTCACGATGTCGCCCGCGCGCACGCTGACCGAGTCGTCGACGGCCACCGGGGGCTGGTGCTTCACAAGCGGCGGCACCGGGACGATGGTGATGCCGGCCGTCGAGGTGCCCTGTCCGTCGCTGATCGTGTAGGTGAACTGCACCTGCTGGGTCAGCGCCGCCGAGGCGGTCACCCGGAGCACGGTGTTGGTGAGGATTTCGACCGAGACCAGGTCCTGGGCGCCCGAGGTGTCCACGGATTGCACCGCCAGCACCCGGCCGCTCGGGGACACGTCGTTGCCCAGCACCGGCACCGTGAGCGGTTCGCCGGCGCGCAGGTAGGCGGTGTCCTTGACCGCGATCGGCGGTAACACCTCGGTTGGATTCTCGGTCACGTCCACCCGGATCAGGCCGACGCTCGACGCGGCCCCGGCGCCGAGGCTGTAGGTGAAGACGTAGCTGCCCGCCTCGGGAGCGGAGACGGCGACGGTGCCGCGGTCCAGGTTCGGCACGGCGGTCACGTTTTCGGGCACATCGTTGACCCCGATCAGGGCCAGGGGCTCGCCGGACGGGGACACGTCGTTGGCGAGCGGTTCGACCAGCACGGTCTCGCCCACGAAGGTGGTGGCGAAGTCGGGGGTGCCGACCGGGTTCAGGCTGCCGGGGGCCTTGACCTCGACGGTGAGCACGCCGGTCGAGGTGAGCGTGCCGTCCGACACGACGAACTGCACCTCCTTGACCCCCAGCTCTGAGGTCTTGCTCTCGAAGGTGATGAAGCCCTCCGGTCCGAACCGCACCCCGTCTCCGGTGGTCGGCGAGGCGGATACGAGGTAGATGTCGTCGCCGTCGGGGTCGATCCAGTCGCTGAGCACGTTGTAGCTGACGATCTGCCCCTGCTCGACGGAGATCGCGCCGGCCCGGTTCGACACCGGGGCCTCGTTGAGTTCGAACGGGCGCACGGTCAGGTTCACGCTCGCCTCGGCGACGGCCCCGCGGCCGTCGGCGACCGTGTAGCGGAAGCTGACGGTTCCGGCCAGGTCGGCGGCCGGGGAGAACTGCAGCGCCCGGCCACCGTCGATGTAGTCGAGCCGCCCCTGCGCCTCGTTGAACCCGTTCGTGTTGACCACGGTGAGCACGTCGCCGTCGGGGTCGGTGTCGTTCTCGAGCACGGGCAGCACGGTGGTCTTGCCGGGTCGGATCCCGTAGTTGTCGTCGTGGGCGAGCGGGGCCCGGTTCTGCGGGGTGCGCTCGGCCAGGGTGTCTTCGAAGGACTGCTGGGACGCCTTCTCGTCGCCCTCCTCCGAGTCCTCCTCCTGGGGCGGCGTCACCTCATCCCAGTTCTCCACCAGTCGCATGTTGGCGTCGACGAGCCACACGTTCCCGTTGGACAGGTTGTTGAGTGCGATGACGTTCCGGTTCACCCGGAATTCCAGCGTCGAGCCCTGCGTCGCCTGGGCGATGGTCTGCCGATTCGGTTTCTTGTCGGTGCAGGCGGCCAGGTACTGCTGGGCTCCGGCCCAGGCGCCGTGCGCGCATCCGTTCAGCCAGACCGGTGTCGACACGTCCTTCGGGTCGGTCAGGGGGGTCTTGATCCCGGCCGGCACCGTGGTGATGTCACCGCCGCCGAGGGGGACCTCGAGCAGGGAATCGCCGGTTGCGACCACGGCGAAGGCGTTCTCGGCTCCGCTCTGCTGCAGCTTCAGCGCCTGCCCCGGGAGGTCGATCGGGGCTCCGCCGTCGACGATCAGCCGGTCCTTCTCGGTGTCGAGCACGACCGGCGTCTCCCCCACCGCGGCCAGTTGGTGCGCGCCGAGGCGGGGCAGGTCGCTGCGCTGTGGCTCACTGCCGGGCTCGGCGATGGTGACCAGCTTCTTCTTCGCCGGCGAGGTGCCGAACACGGCGCCCGCCCGGGAGACGGCGATGTGAGCGCCCTTGCCGAGTTTGAGAACCGGATCGGTTTTCTTGGGGTCGAAGCTCAGTTCCTGCGCTGCGTTGATCACCCAGACCTGGCCGGTCCCGGGCGCCAGGACCGCGATCGTGTCGCCGCCGTAGGCGATCTCCGAGCCGACCGGCACGTCGACGCGCTGGCCGAGGGTGGTGAAGGAGGGGTCCACCCGCTCGAGGGAACCCACGCTCTCGTCGTAGAGGAAGACGTCGTCGCCGTCCTGCAGCACGGTGAAGGCGTTGGATGCCGCGTTCACGGAGCCGTTCAGCTCTTCGATCTGCCGGTTGAGCCGACCCGCGAGCAGCTGTTTGCCGTTGGTCACCCAGACGTCCCGGGCGGTGAGGTCGACGTCGGTGACCGGGAAACCCTGGTGCAGCACCGCGAACGTCAGCGGGATGCCCGCCATGACGGCGATGGCGACGACGGATGCCGCGGCCTTGCGGGCACGAAGCCACCGGCTGAAGGACCCCACCCTGTTGCCCCTCGCCCAGTTCGTTTCGCCTCGCAGAAGTCCTCGACGGACCTCTCCCCGGGGAATACGCTAACACGCCGGAGGCGCATTCTCACCCCACACGGGTCAGCGGTTGCAGACCCGGTTGGCCTCGGAAAGTTTGCCGTCGCCGCGTTGCAGATACAGGTCGACGCACACCCGTTCGCCCGGGGTCACCTCGTCGACGGCGATGTCCGCGGTGGAGCTCAGTTTCGGCTGGTTCGGCGTTTCTGCTCGCGCCCACCGGTACACGTCGCCTTCCTCGGGGTCGGGGTTGGCCACGGTGAACGTCACGACGGTGCCGTCGACGGAGGTGGCCGTGCCGGTGAGCGTGAGAACGGGCACGCCCGACTCCATCGCGGCGTCTCCGCTGTCGCTGGACGGCGTCTTGACCGGGGCCATTCCGGGGGTGGTCTGGCTTCCCGTGACGACGACCGCGGCAACGACAGCGCCGATCAGTGCCACGCCGGCTGCTGCCGAAATCAGCAGGACCAGGCCGCGCCGGCGGCGAGCGGCGGGCTCGGCCGGGTCCGCGTTCGACGCGTCCGCGTTCGACGCGTCCGCGTTCGGCGGGTCCGTCTGGTGCGGCAGGCTCTCCCCCGTCGGCACGACCGGTTTCCGCGGCCGCAGGACGGTGTCGGACGCCCGCCCGCGCATCACGGTGGCGTCGCCGGACTCGGGCGTTGCCGGGTTGCGCGGGGACTGGGGGCGGATGACGACGGCCCCCCTGACCCGCGTTTCCCCGCCGTCCGGGGAGGGAGCAGAGGGGACGGGTGCTGCGCCGGCCGGCTGGGCGGCGATGCTGACGACGGAGCGCGCCCGGGTCTCATCGGCACCGGCCGGTGAATCCGCCGACGCGCGCGCCGGACGGCCGGAGGGGTCCGTCCCGGACGGGGCCAGGCGCGGGACCTCGATCGCGGTCGCCGAGTAGCCCAGCTCGAGCTCGATTCGCTGCAGGGCCCTGGCGAAGTCCACGGCGCTCGCGTAGCGGGCCGCCGGGTTCTGCGCCATCCCCTTCGCCAGCACGGCTTCCAGCGACCGGGGCACGTCCCCCCGCCCGATCGGCGTGATCGCGCCGCGTTCGATCCGGCCGATCAGGTCGAGCGTGCCGTTGGACCGGCCGCGGATTTCGAAGGGCGTGCGGCCGGCGAGAAGCGTGTGGATGGTGGCGGCCAGTGAGAACACGTCGCTGCGGACATCCGGCACCGGGTCGTCTTCGAACATCTCGGGCGGCGACCACGGCACGCTCATCCCCACCGACTGGGTTTCGGCGGCGGCGCCGGCAGCGAGCACGGCTGCCGGGCCGACGGCCTGCGCCTGCACGGGGAGGTCGCTCTCGAGCGTGGAGGAGATGCCGAAGTCGGTCAGCGCGGGCCCGCCGAAGTCGTTCGTCAGGACGTTGCCCGGTTTGATGTCGCGGTGCAGGATGCCGGCGGCGTGTGCCGTGGCGACCGCGCCGGCCAGGCGCACTCCGATGTGCAGGGAGTCCTCGACCGTGAACGGGTCGCGCTTGTACCGCTCCGACAGGCTCGGGCCCGAGCAGTACTCCATCACGAAGTAGGGGCGCCCGTCCCCCGCGACGCCGGCGTGGTAGATCGTGACGATCGACGGATGCGTGGACAGCCGGGCCATCAAGTTCGCCTCGTCGACGAACCGGGCCCGGGTGGACTCGTTCAACTGCTCGGTCAGCAGCACCTTGACGGCCACGCGGCGGCGCGGCAGCTGCTGGTCGTAGAGGAAGACGTCAGAGAAGCCGCCGGAGCCCAGGGTCTGCACGTAGTCGTAGCCGGGCAGTTCGGGTGGGAGGGATACGGCGCGGCCCATCATTCCTCGCTCACGGTGAGGGTCAGGCCACTGCCCAGATCGATGACGGTCCCCACCAGGACCGACGCCGATTCGCCCCTGCGCAGTTTCTGCGGCGGCCGGCCGGGAAGCACGATCACGGTGCCGTTGCGGGACTGGAGGTCGGTGACGACGACGGTGTCACCCTCCACCGTGACCCGCACGTGGTTGCGGGAGATGTCCTGGTCGCGTCCGCCGAGGCTGACCAGGCGCGGCAGCCGGCCGCCGGGCACCTGGCTCACGCTGGGGGCGCGTCCGATCAGGACCGGCTGCGGTCCGAGCGGTTCGCGGCCTCCGCCGGGCAGAAGCAGGAACAGTGCGGGAAGGGCCGGCGCGGGCACGACCGGCGCTGACAGGACCGGCGCGGGCGGCCCCGGCTCGGGCCGGGCCACGCCCGAGGCGCTCCTCAGCTTGTGGAGGTCGCCGCTCATCACCGTCAGCCCGTCATGGTGGTCGGTGTCCACGGAGGATTCGGGCGCCCCGCCCGGCGGCCGACCCACGGATCGACGGAGATTCACGACCGTCTCATCGCTGATGGCCTCGTCCGGGACGGGGATCACCGGAGCACTGACCGGCGGGACGATGATCTGCGGATCGCTGATCTGCGGAACGCTGACCGGCGGGGCCGCGACCGTTGCCGCCACGGGCACGACCGGCACGACCGGTGCGACCGGTGCGACCGGGACGACCGGAGCGGTGGGCGCGATGGGCGCTACCGGCGCAACCGGGACAACCGCCACGACCGGTGCGCCGGGCCGCGATGCGGCTCCGCGCGGGTTCAGGACGATCCAGCGGGACCTCACCATCCCGCAGGAAAGGGGAAGCGCGGCGCGCTCGAGACGCCCGTTGAACTCGTCTGTGGCGGGTCCGCACTCGAGCAGGAAGGCCGTCACCGAGGCGACGGACTGTTCCCGCCAGGTGGCCACGCCGGCGCCCGACAGCAGCACCTCGCCGGCACCGGTCGACAGCCGCAGTGCCACGTCGCCGCGCACGATGGCGTGCACGGTCGCCCCGTCGCCGAGGTCACCCTCCCACGTCAGCAGCACGAACGGAGGCGCCGTGAACACCCCTTCGGACGTCAGGGCATCGAGAACGCCCTGCACGCCGCCGTCGAGGCCGGACCACAGCCGGTCCACCGTCCGCTCGGAATCCTCCGTGCGCACCACAACCAGCCGCCCGGCCTGCGTCGCCGCCAGCCAGTCCCCCGACTCATCGTGTTGATACGAGAGCATGTGTCATCTACCCCTGGCTTCTCGGCCTCGTGTCCTCGAGGTGCTCGTGCATCCCCGTCGCACGGTCCCGTGTGCTGTCGTCGTCCGCATCCTGCCCCGGATCATCCAGGACCGACTCGATGTATACGACCGTAACGTTATCGTGTCCGCCCCGTGCCAGCGCCGCGTCGACGAGCACGTCCGCCAGGGACCTCTCGGTCTCGGCGGTCCCGTCGTAGGCGGCCAGCAACCGGGCGATCTCGGAGGTGCCCAGTTCCTTGGTCAGCCCGTCGGAGCAGATCAGGAAGGAGTGCCGGCCCCGGGCCGGCAGCAGCCAGACGTCCGCGTCGACTGACTCGTCGGCGCCGATCGCCCGGGTGATCACGTTGCGTTCCGGGTGGTGTTCGGCTTCCACTGCGGAAATGAGTCCGGCATCCACCATTTCCTGCACCGCCGAGTGGTCGACGCTCAGCTGGGTGAGCGTGCGCCCGTCCCAGGTGTAGACGCGGGAGTCGCCGATGTTGAATGCCATCCAGTGGAAGCCCACATCGTCGCCCGCGTCCACGAACGCGACGCCCGCGAGGGTGGTCCCGGAGACGGCTGTGCCGTAGTCGTCCACGGCGCTGAGATCCCGCACCGCGTCGTTCGAGGAATGGATGGCGTCCAGGATGCGTTCCGGCGTCGACGGCGTGTCACGGGCGATGTGCTCGTCGAATACCCGGACGACCGTTTGGCTGGCCACGTCACCGTGGGCGTGGCCGCCCATGCCGTCGGCCACCAGGAAAATCGGCGACTGCGCCAGAAAGCTGTCCTCGTTGATCTTGCGCTCACGGCCGACGTCGGTTCGGGCGCTGAACACGAAGCGCGCGCGACTTGCCGGGAGCACGATCTCGATCTCACTCTGCATGGCCACGTCTGCTCCAGTGTTCAGTTCCGATTGCCGCACGTCGACGGGGTCACTCCTCGGCGAGGTGGGGGATCTCTTCGGCGAGGGTGTGTCCGCGCCGGCGGGCGTCCCGTGACGCCTTGATCACGCTGGCAATAGTAGCGACAGCCATGGAGACCACGATCACGCCGAGGGAGGTCCAGGTGTCGATTTCCGGCGCCCACTCCACGCCCTGGCCGCCGTTGATGAATGGCACCTCGTTGGTGTGCAGGGCGTGCAGGACGAGCTTCACGCCGATGAAGAAGAGGATGAACGCGATCCCGTACTTGAGGTATTCGAGGCGTTCGAGCAGGCCGCCGAGCAGGAAGTAGAGCTGGCGCAGCCCCATCAGGGCGAAGACGTTGGCGGTGAAGACGATGAACGGGCTCTGGGTGATGCCGAAGATCGCCGGAATCGAGTCGAGGGCGAAGACCAGGTCGGTCGTGCCGATCGCGAGGAGCACGATCAGCATCGGGGTGAAGACCTTCTTGCCATCGATCAGGGTGCGCAGCTTCGAGCCGTCGAAGGTCGAGGAGACGTTCAGGTGGGTGCGCAGGAAACGGATGAAGGCGTTGTCCGCCTCGTCCTCTTCCGGTTCCTTGGCCAGCGCCTGATGCACGGCGGTGTAGAGCAGGAACGCACCGAAGATGTAGAAGATCCAGCTGAAGTTCTCGATCAGCTGGGCGCCCAGCAGGATGAAGATGCCGCGCAGCACGAGCGCGATGATGATGCCGACGATCAGTACTTCCTGCTGGTATTTACGGGGCACCGAGAACCTCGCCATGATGATGACGAAGACGAACAGGTTGTCGATGCTCAGGCTGTATTCGGTCAGCCAGCCGGCCAGGAACTGGCCCGCGTGCTCGGCGTCGGCCAGGAGGAGCATGAGCAGGGCAAAGACCAGGGCCAGGGCGACGTAGAACACCACCCACAGGGTGGCTTCCTTCATGGATGGCACGTGAGGGCGTTTGAAGACGATCAAGAGGTCGGCGAGCAGGATCACCGTCAGGATGACGAGGGATCCGACTTCGAACCAGAGCGGGAGAGCAAGTTCCATGGGGGCGGGGGGCCTTTCACTAGCGGGATGCTGACGGAGTGCAGCACGAAACCCGAAAGTCTCTCCCGCATCGATCACTCGATGCTGCCGCGCCGGGGCCCCGGCACCGCGGCCCGTGTTGACGTTCACGGCACAGGACCCGAATCAGGCCCACAGGGATACTCCCCTTCACTTGGAGGAGTCTACCGGGCCGCGGCGGCTTTCTCGTCCCGTTGCACGCCGTCTGCCACCGGTCACCGGCCGACGGGTGCCGGGTGCCGGGTGCCGGGGCCGTTAAAGCAAAAACTCCCCCGGGGTTGCCGGGAGAGTTTCAGGTTGTGACCCCAGCGGGATTCGAACCCGCGTTACCGCCGTGAGAGGGCGATGTCCTAGGCCGCTAAACGATGGGGCCGTTTGCAACTCGTCGAGTATGCCACACGGATGAGCGGGAAACCAAACTGAGCGCCTCAGGCGCAGACGAAGAGGGCTCCGGGCACCACGTCGACCTGCACGGGAAGGGCCCCGATCCGCTCCCCGTCGGCATACGCGAACACGCCCTCGGCGTCCATGCGCACGCTGCGGCAGCGGGTGATCTCGACCTGCGGCAGGCCTGTATGCGTTCCGGAGAATACCTTCGGGAACACGCGCAGGAAACCGATCCGGGACAGCGGGGTGACGACGAACAGGTCGAGCAGACCGTCGTCGATGACCGCGTCCGGGGCGATCCGCATGCCGCCGCCGATCGAGACGTTGTTGGCGACGGAGATCAGCATCGCGCGTTGGGTGCGCTCCACGCCGTCGACCGTGAGGCGGTAGGTGAGGGGCTTGAACGTGGCGAGCACCAGCAGCATGGCCAGGGTGTACCGGCTCTTGCCGCGGGGGCGGCGCATCCGGTTGGCCCGTTCGTTGACGACGGCGTCGAACCCGGCCGAGAGCACTCCGGCGAACCAGGTCGTGACGTCCCCGCACGTTGCCCGGCCGCAGTCGATGGCGCGCGGCGCCCGGGCGAGGGCGGCGAGGAGGTGACGGATGGCGGCATCCGTGTCGTCGACGGGGATGCCCAGCCCGCGGGCGAGGTCGTTTCCCGTGCCGCAGGGCACGATGGCCAGCGGTATCGTCCGTCCGGCCAGGAGGTTCGTGCCCAGGCTCACCATCCCGTCTCCGCCCACGACGACGAGCACGTCGACCCCGGGGACCAGCAGCGCCAGGACCTCGAGGCGCAGCAGCTCGAAGCTGACCTCGCTCCGGACGGTCACGTCGTGGCCTGCCGCTCGAAGGGCGACGA
Source organism: Cryobacterium sp. TmT2-59 (assembly GCF_004403545.1). NCBI lineage: Bacteria > Bacillati > Actinomycetota > Actinomycetes > Micrococcales > Microbacteriaceae > Cryobacterium > Cryobacterium sp. TmT2-59. The sequence continues at coordinate 35,297 of NZ_SOGM01000023.1, forward strand.
CGACCCGCGGACCGACGTCGCTCCGGCGGCCGAAAGAGGCGTAGGCGTTGATCGCGACGACGAGGCGGAGAGTCGGGCTGGGGGGTGCGGCCCGGGGAGGAACAGAATTCACCGCTCCAGTATCGCGCCTCGCCAAGTTGCAGCGCGCCGTAATTGGGTATTAGCTCGACCCATGAAACTGACGAAGCTGGAGCATGCGGCACTCATCGTGGACAAAGCCGGTCACAAGTTGTTCATCGATCCCGGCTCGTACACGAGCCCGCTGACCGAGACGGCGGGCGCCGTGGCCGTCGTGATCACCCACGAGCACCCGGATCACTGGACTCCCGAGCAGCTCGACCGCATCCTGGCGCTGAACCCGGAGGTTCCGATCTTCGCTCCGGCCGGGGTGGCCCACGCTGCAGCCGGGTATCAGGTGACCGTCGTGTCGGCCGGTGACACGGTCGAGGTCGGGCCGTTCACCCTGAGGTTCTTCGGCGAGAAGCACGCGGTCATCCACGAATCGATCCCGGTGGTCGACAACATCGGGGTGCTCGTCGACGATGAGCTCTACTACGCCGGAGACTCGTTCACGGTCCCCGACGGAGTGGCCGTGGACACCCTCGCCGTTCCGGCCGGGGCCCCCTGGCTGAAGATCAGCGAGGTGATGGACTACGTGCTCGAGGTCAAGCCGCGACGCGCCTTCCCGACGCACGAGATGCTGCTCTCCCGAGCCGGCAAGGAGCTGTCGAACGCGCGCATCCGCTGGGCCACCGAGCAGAACGGCGGCGAGTACTTCCCGCTCGAGCCCAACGAGTCCCTCGACCTGTAATACATCGCACTCCTTTCGGGGGTAGCTCTGTAGGAATCCCACAATGTTCACGGGGCCAGCCCGGAATGTGTTGGCCTCAGTCCTGAACTTTTTCGCGCCTTCGATTCTGCGTCCGGCCCACTGCTACGTTCGTGACACTCCGGCGCGCCACCGTGCCGTGCGGCCTTCGACCAGCGGCCGCCACGCCGGAGTCAGTCCGCGCACCGCACACACACCACGCGAGTTCCGGTATGCCCGCATGCCCGCTCACGTCTTTCGAGGAGCCTCAATGATGAGATCTGACCGTGCCCTGTCCCGCCGAAGCACTCTGGGCATCCGTTCCACCCTGACCGGGCTCACCCTGCTGCTGGTCTTGCTGCTGACCTTCTTCTTCCTCACCACGGGGCGGCTCGCCAGCGGCGCCGGAGAGCTCTCCGCCGGTGCTGTCCAGGTGCAGAACGGCTCCGTGAAGGTCGCCGGTGGCGCGGCGAAGCTCGCCGAGGGCGCCGAGGCCCTGTCGGTGGGCGCGGCCTCCGCGGCATCCGGAGCGACCGACCTCCAGGCCGGGGTGAGCCGGGCCAACACGGGTGCCGGCAGCCTGGCGACGGGCGCGGAGAGCGCCTCGGCCGGGGCAGGCACGCTCCTGGAGGGAGCGCTCACGAGCGTCAGCGGCAGCACCAGGCTCATGCTCGGCGCCGAGTCCGCCGCACGGGGCGCGGAGAGCCTGTCCACCGGCGCCGCCAGCGTCGCCACCGGAGCGAGCACTCTCGCCACCGGTGCCGGGGCGGCTGCGACCGGTGCGGCGACTCTCGCCGCCGGCGTCACCGCGGCCGGTACCGGCGCCACGAAGGTCTCCGCCGGCGCGACGACAGTCTCCGCGGGTGCGGCAAGCCTGGCCGGCGGCGCCGGCCAGGCTGCCGCCGGCGCAACGACGGCTCGTGACGGTTCGATCCTGCTCGCCGCCGGCACGGCATCCGCTGCTCAGGGCGCGGACCAGGCCCGGCGCGGGGCCGAGGCACTCGCACAGGGAGCAACCGGGCTCTCTACCGGGGCCGGCAGCGTGGCCGCGGGCGCCACGAAGCTGGATGCCGCCCTCGCCACCCTCGCCGGCCAGGTTGAGGCGGACACGATCAGCCGGGACGCCCTGCTGGCCACCCTCAAGGGACTGAGCTCCGCTGCCTCCACCCTGCGCACGGGCACCACGGGACTCGAGTCCGGGGCCGGGGCCCTTCGGGACGGTTCCGCCGCCCTCCGCGACGGATTGACGCCGCTGAGCGCGGGCACAGCGGTTCTGCAGACGAAATCCGCGGAACTGCGGGACGGACTCACCGCCCTCGCCAGCGGCATGGCCCAGGTGTCCGGCGGAGCCGCCCGACTGGCCACGGGCGCCGGCGCCCTCGCCACGGGAGCCTCCGAACTCCAGGTCGGCACGCAGGCGCTCACCGTCGGATCCGAACGGGTCGCGGCAGGCACCAGCGCGGTTTCCACCGGTGCGAGTTCCCTTCAGGGCGGCGTCGGCCGAGTGGCCGCCGGCGCCTCATCGTTGTCCGAGGGAGCGACGACCCTGGCAACGGGCGCCGTGAGCCTCGCCGACGGCGCAACCCGCATCTCGGTCGGCGCCGGATCACTGGCCGAGGGCACGCAGACCCTCGCGGCGGGGGCATCCACGCTGGTCCTCGGAACCACCGCACTCGAAACCGGGTCCACCGCCCTGGCCACGGGCACCGAGAAGGTATCGGCCGGATCCGGGACGCTCCTCGAGGGCGCGAACACGCTCGCTGCGGGCACCGCCGAGCTGAGTGACGGCAATGAGAAGGTGGCCGCGGGTTCCGGCCGGCTGGCCGATGGTGCCGAGACGGTGAGCTTCAATCGTGCGGCACCCTGGATCATCATCGTGGTCGGACTGGCCCTGGCGGGAGCAGCCGTCTGGCTGCTCCGCCGCCTGAGAATGGCTCGCCTCGGAATGGCGCGCTGACCGACGACAGGCAGGCGGCGGGGCCCGGATCAGTCGATCCGGGCCCCGCTCTGTTCGTTCCGCCACGATTTCGATGCAGTTACTGTATTTTTGTCTGTGTACCCACGGAATGCCCACCTCTCGCCCAAAAGGATCCCGACTCCCATGACAGTTCCCGTTCTCTCCGCCCAGAACATAGGCAAGTCTTATGGGAGCGGGTCCAACCGGTTCGACGCGCTCAAGGGCGTCTCCCTGGACATCCACGCGGGCGAATCGATCGCCATCGTGGGTAAGAGCGGGTCGGGCAAGTCCACGCTGATGCACCTCCTCGCACTGCTGGACAACCCCGACAGCGGCGCACTCCTGGTCGAGGGCACCGACGCCAGAAAGCTCAAGGGCAAGGAGGTGAACCGGCTGCGCAATCAGGACTTCGGCTTCGTGTTCCAGCAGTTCTTCCTCACCGCCAATGCCACCGTGCTCGAGAACGTGGTGCTGCCGCTCAAGATCGCCGGCGTCAGCCCCCGGGAACGCAAGGCTCGCGGAATGGCCGCGCTCGAGCAGCTGGAGCTGGCCGACAAGGCGAAGAACAAGGCGATGAACCTGTCCGGCGGACAGAAGCAGCGTGCCGTCATCGCCCGCGCCCTGGTCAACAACCCGAAAGTGATCTTCGCAGACGAACCGACCGGCAACCTGGACACGGCCACCGGAGCGGTCGTCGAGGACATCCTCTTCTCGCTGAACCAGGACAAGGGCATCACCCTCGTCATCGTCACCCACGACATCGAACTCGCGGCGCGCTGCGACCGCCGAATCTTCATCCGCGACGGACTCGAAGACACCGCCGCCCGACCGGCCGGCCGCAGATCAGCAGGAGCACACGCATGAAGTTCATCGACATCGTCAAGACCGCGATCGCCAACAGCTTCCGCAGCAAGCTCCGCACCGGCCTGACCGTGATCGCGATCTTCATCGGCGCGTTCACCCTCACCATCACCAGCGGAATCGGAACCGGGGTCACGAGCTACATCAACACCCAGGTCTCCTCGATCGGGGCCGCGGACGTGCTGACCGTCTCGAAGACCAACGACGCCGCGGCGTCGGGCACGGGTCCCGCCCCCTACGACCCGGAGAAGGCCACCACGGTCAGCCTGGGCAACGGATCACGCCCGGGCAGCACCATCCAGGCCCTCACCACCAAGGACCTCGAGGCCATCAAAGACACCAAGGGAATCCTCGGCGTCGACCCGTCCGTGCAGGTGACGCCCGACTACATCCAGCACGACGGCGGCGGCAAGTTCGAGTTGACCGTCAATCCGACCGCCACGCTCACCACGGCCGATCTCGCCGCCGGCGCGCAGCTGGACAACGACAGCAGCACTGACCAGATCCTGGTGCCCACGACCTACCTCGACACGCTCGACTTCTCTTCCGCCAAGGCCGCCATCGGCCAGACCGTGACCATCGGCATCCGGGACTTCGCGGGGACCGTGCAGGAAGTCCCGGCGACCGTCGTCGGCGTGCAGAACGAAACCCTTCTCGGCGCCGGCGCCGGCCTCAACCAGCCGCTGACCGACCGGCTGCACGCCATCGAGGTCGACGGCGCACCGGAGGCTTCCTCCCAGAGCTACGCGACCGCGACCGCCCGGTTCGACCCGAAGGCGTCCGAGGCGAAGATCACCGCGATCAAGGCGGACCTCGCCGACCAAGGCTATGCGTCGCAGACCGTGGCCGACCAGATCGGGTCATTCGAGACCGTGATCAACGTCATCATCGGCGTGCTCAACGCCTTCGCCGTGATCGCCCTGATCGCGGCCGGCTTCGGCATCATCAACACGCTGCTGATGAGCGTTCAGGAGCGCACCCGCGAGATCGGCCTGATGAAAGCCATGGGCATGAACGGCGGCCGCGTCTACACCCTCTTCAGCACCGAAGCGGTGTTCATCGGGTTCCTCGGCAGCGCACTGGGCGCACTCGTGGCGGTGGGCGTCGGTTCGCTGGTCAGCAACATCCTCGCGGACACCGTCTTCTCGAATCTCCCGGGCCTACAGGTCGTGCAGTTCGCGCCCAGTTCGATCGCGATCATCATCGGCGTGGTCATGCTGATCGCCTTCCTCGCCGGCACGCTGCCGGCCAGGGCCGCGGCCCGGCAGAACCCGATCGACGCTCTGCGGTATGAGTAGTCCCGTGCCCGATGGCCCGGCCGGGGCCGACGAGGGGCTGCGCGCCCGCAAGCGCGCAGCCACCCAGTCGGCCCTGGAACGGGCGGCGGTCTCGCTCGCTCTGGAGCACGGCTACGACAACGTCACCGTCGACATGATCTGCGAGGCCGCCATGGTCTCGCCGCGCACGTTCTTCAACTATTTCGGCACCAAGGAAGGCGCGTTCCTCGGCGGCACTCCGCCCGCGCCGACGGATGCCGAACACCAGGCGTTCGTGCACGGCACCAGCCGTGATGTGCTGGGAGACCTCGTCGGAATGATCGCCGACGCGATGGCCGACCACTCCCCCGACACGGACCTGCTCCGCCGGCGGAGGATGCTGATCGAGCGCACCCCGGAACTCCTCACCGGCGAGACGTCCCGCATCGCGGAGCTGGAGGAGCACCTGGTGAAGCTGGTGTTGGAACGCTTCGCGGTGCAGGGGCGCACCGAGGCCCGCACCCCCGACCTGGCCGACGAGGCGCGGATGGTCGTCTCCCTCGCCGGCAGCGTGATGCGCTACTCGATGCAGAAGTGGTTCTCCGGCGGTTTCACCGGCACCCCCGTCGAGCTGCTGCACCACTCCCTCGCCCTGGTGCGGCGCGTCGCCGGATCGATCGCTCCCGCCGCCCGTTGACGCCACCTCCCCACCGGACTCCCGGCGTGGAAGGTTCGTGGCGCACCCTGTGGACGCGGGCGCAGGGTAGAACCTGCGCCCGCGTCACCAGGGTGCGCCGCGACGGATGCCGGCACCACGGCCGAGCCCCGGGGTGGCGAGGCTACGCGGTGACCAGCTCGCGCCAGTCGGCCAGGGGCAGGCCGTGCGCTTCGGAGACGGAACGGTTCGTGACCCGCCCGGCGGCGATGTTGAGGCCGAGGGCCAGGGCCGGATCGCGCTCGAGGGCCGCCTTGACGCCCAGGTTGGCCAGCGCCAGCGCGTAGCGCAGGGTGACGTTGGTCAGCGCGTAGGTCGAGGTGTTCGGCACCGCGCCGGGCATGTTGGCCACGCAGTAGAAGATCGAGTTGTGCACGCGGTAGGTCGGGTCCTCGTGGGTGGTCGCGTGGGTGTCCTCGAAACAGCCACCCTGATCGACGGCGATGTCCACCAGCACGGAGCCGGACTTCATCCGCGCCACGAGCGCGTTGGTGACCAGTTTCGGGGCCTTGGCGCCGGGGATCAGCACGGAACCGATGACCAGATCGGCATCCGTCACCGCGATCTCGATCTCGTAGCTGTTGGACGCGACGGTCTTCAGCCGGCCCTGGTACTGCGCGTCGAGCTGGCGCAGGCGGTCGATGTTGATGTCGAGGATGGTGACGTCGGCGCCGAGGCCCATGGCCATCGCTGCGGCGTTCGTGCCGGCCACGCCGGCGCCGAGCACGACGACCTTGGCGGGACGCACCCCGGGAACGCCGCCCAGCAGCACCCCCTTGCCGCCGGCGGGTGCCATCAGGGACTGCGCGCCGACCTGCACGGCCAGCCGGCCGGCGACCTCGCTCATCGGTGCGAGCAGCGGCAGGGCCCGGTTGGCGGTCTGTACGGTTTCGTAGGCGATGGCGGTGACGCCGGCCTCGGTCAGGGCGCGGGTCAGTTCCGGCTCAGCGGCCAGGTGCAGGTACGTGAAGAGGATCAGGCCCTCGCGGAAGCGGTGGTACTCGGCCTCGACGGGCTCCTTGACCTTCATCACCATGTCGGCGCGGGCCCAGACCTCGTCGGCGGACGCGACCAGCTCGGCGCCGGCGACGTGGTACTCGTCGTCGTTGATACGCGAGCCGAGACCGGCACCCATCTCGATCAGCACGGTGTGGCCGTTTGCCAGGAACTCCTGCACGCCGGAGGCGGTGATGGCTACGCGGAATTCGTTGTTCTTGATTTCCTTGGGTACACCGATGATCATGATCGACTCCGTTGCTCGGGGAACGCTGTGGCTGAGGCCGCCGGGCCCGGTTTCGACGTCGGACCAGCGGCGGGGTCAAGACTAGAACCACGTTCACTCCCCCGGCCGGCCGGCGTCCGGCCCGGACCGAGTGCGGAGCCCGTCCCAACCGGCCCGATCCGCGCGGAAAACAGCGAACTTGCCTTTTTGTTCAGGGGTTTTTCTGTCATCTCCGCTGGAAGGGAACGGCCGTTCCGGCGCAAACCGAACGACCGCCCGGATTGTCACTCGACAAATGTCGAACGTCGGGACGGCAAACGTCGCCTGATGTCCGTTCCACGCCCCGTCGGGCATCTAGCATTGACCCACATGAACAGCGCGGAGATCGAAGACCTGGTGGAGGCCCTCGCGGCCGCGCTCGACCGCGCCCTCTCGCTGGAAGACCTCGACGGCGGCCTGCTGGCCTACAGCCGGGACCAGCCGCTCGCCGACAGTGTGCGCGTCAACTTCCTGCTCAGCAAGAAGGTCCCGGCGGACGTCAGCGCCTGGCAGCTGCACCACGGCATCGCGACCGCGGTGCGCCCGGTCGTGGTCCCGGCCAACGTCTCATTGGGCATGCTGGGGCGGGTCTGCGTGCCCCTGATGGTGCGCGGGTTCCGCGTCGGCTACCTGTGGGCGATGCAGGGCTCGCACGACGAGTCCCCGGCCGAGATCCTCGGGGCGTTGCCTGCCGTGCGCGGCCAGCTCGACCGGCTGGCCGAGACGCTGCTGGACACGAAGACCGCCGAATCCGAGCACCGCCGGCAGCGCGAGGCGCTGTTCCTGGCGGCCTGCGACGCCGACACGGCCGCCATCGAGGAGCTCGCCGGCTGGCCGCAGGTGCATGCCGCCGGGCCCTGGCACCTCGCCACCCTGTTGCCGCGACCCGACGAGCCGGCGACAGCACGGGACGGCACGGCGGTCGACCCCGCCGCCGCGGTCCTGCTGCAGCGCATCTCGGCCCTCCAGGCCACCGTGGGCATCGACGCGGCCCGGTTCAGCGCCGGCACCGAGACGCATACCGTGGTGCTGCTGCGGGATTCCCCGGGAAGGGTGGTGCACACCGAGATCCTGCACCGGTACCGGGCCGAACTGGCCCGGCGCGGCGGCCGGGCCCAGCGCCCCGACCTGCTGGGGTTCAGCGAAGCGTTCCACGACCTCCGACGCTTTCCGGATGCCTACGTCCAGTCCCGCAAGGCGGTGCAGGCCGCCGCCGTTGACGCCCGACTGGGCACGATCGCCGACTTCCGGCAGATCGGCGTGTACCAGTTCCTCGCGGCCAGCAGCCGCAACCTCTCCCCGGTGGAATCGGTCTACTTCGCGGAGCTGCGGGACTTCGACGCCAACCATGAACTCCTGCCGATGCTTGAGCTGCTCTACGACACCGACGGTTCCGTGCAGGATGTCGCGGCAACGCTGCACCTGCACCGCAGCAGCATCTACAACCGGCTTGCGAAGATCCGCACCCTGATCGGGGTCGACCCGCTGGGCGGCCAGGTGCGGCTCGAACTGCACCTGGCCATGAAGGCCGCCCGCTGGTCGCGCCGGCCCCGGATCTAGCCGACGAGCGCCGCCTTCTCGGCGCGGGCCTCCGCCCGCCACTCCTCGATCCGGGCCTGCTGCAGCGGAGCCTTGCGGTTCACGTACCAGGCGCCGCCGAGCCCGAGGAACCAGAGCGGGGCCACGACCAGGGCGAGGCGCGTGTCATCCGCCTGACCGAGCGCCCAGAGCATGAAGGCGAAGAACGCCAGCACGACCCAGGGCATGAACCGGGCGCCGGGCATCCGGTACGTCGAGGCGGCGTGCAACTGGGGACGGCGGCGGAGGAAGGCGAGGTAGCTGACCATGATGATGGACCAGACGAACATGGTCAGCACCGAGGCCACCGAGGTGACGAGAGTGAAGGCGCCCATGAACGAATCACCGGTGTAGAGCAGCACCAGCCCGGCGAGCAGGAAGATGCACGAGAACAGCAGCGCGTTCCGGGGAACCTGGCGGCTGCTCAGCGTGCCGAACGCCTTCGGGGCGTTGCCGTCCTGCGCGAGGCCGTAGACCATCCGGGAGGTCGAGTAGATGCCCGAGTTGGCGCTGGAGGCGGCAGAGGTGAGCACGACCAGGTTGACGACGATGGCCGCGACTCCCAGCCCGGCCAGGGCGAACATCCCGATGAAGGGACTGCTGCCGGGGTCGATCGTGCGCCACGGGTTGACCGCCATGATGATGACCAGGGCGCCCACGTAGAACAGCAGCAGGCGCACGGGGATGGTATTGATGGCCCGGGGCAGGTTCTGCTCCGGGTCCTTCGTCTCCGCCGCCGCCGTGCCCACGAGCTCGATGCCGGCGAACGCGAAGATGGCGATCTGGAAGCCGAGCACGAAGCCGGCCACGCCGTGCGGGAACATGCCGCCGTCGTTCCAGATGTTGTCGAGGCCGGCGACCGCGCCGGAGGGCGAGGTGAAGTGGGTCGCGATCATGACCACCCCGGTGCCGATCAGGGCCAGGATGGCGAGCACCTTGACCAGGGCGAACCAGAACTCGGCCTCGCCGAAGGCCTTGACGCTCGGGAGGTTGAGCAGGATCAGCACGACCGGTGTGAGCAGCGCCGGGATCCACAGCGGAGTGCCCGGCGCGAGCACGTCGACGTACCCGGAGATGGCCACGATGTCGGCGACGCCGGTGACGACCCAGAACGCCCAGTACGACCAGCCGGTGAAGAAGCTCGCCCACGGCCCGAGCAGGTCGCCGGCGAAGTCGCTGAAGGACTTGTAGTCGAGGTTGGACAACAGGATCTCGCCCATCGCCCGCATCACGAAGAACAGCATGAAACCGATGGTCATGTAGACGAAGATCACGGATGGCCCGGCGAGGGAGATCGTCTTGCCCGCCCCCATGAACAGGCCCGTGCCGATCGTGCCGCCGATGGCGAGCATCTGGATGTGCCGCCGGCTCAGGGAGCGGGCGAGGTGGGGAACGCCGTGGGAGTCAGGGGCTTCGTTGTCGGTACGTGTGGTTGCGCCTGGCGCGGCGGTGCGTTCGGTCATGTGGAGCAACACTAGGGCCTTTCGGGGCACCTCCGGTGCACTTCGTGTGCCGGACGAGTCCCTACGAGAGGATGTCCTTGGTGGCGAATCGGCTGTAGGCGAGCGCCCCGAACACGGCGATGTACCCGGCCTGGAGCAGCGCGTTGTCGCCGAACGATGACAGGTCCATCGGCTGCCGCAACAGGTCGGCGAAGCCCAGCCAGTAGTGACTGAAAAGCCACGGATGCAGCCACGCCAGCTGCGGCAGCACGTCCAAGATCTGGGCGAGAACCGACACCACGACGGTGGCGGCCATGGCGCCCACGGGCACGTCGGTCAGGGTCGAGATGAACAGCCCGATCGCGGCGAACCCGAGCAGCGACACGGTCACGTACAGGGCGATCAGCGCCGAGCGCAGCAGCGAATCGGCCACACCGATGGTGTCTCCCGACAGGAGGGTCACGGGGCCCACGGGGAACAGGGCGGCACCGATGAGCGTGCCGGCCACCGCCAGGGTCAGGGTCGCGACCAGGCAGAACATCGCGACACCGGCGTATTTAACGAGCAGCAGCCGCACCCGGCCGGCCGGGGCGACGAGCAGGTACCGCAGGGTGCCCAACCCGGCTTCGCCCGCGATGGTGTCCCCGGCGACGACCCCGATGGTCAGCGGCAGGAACAGCGGGATCGCCACGATCATGGCGGTGAACGCGACGAACAGGCCGTTCTGGGTGACCCGGTCCAGGAACGGCGGCCCCTCCCCCGGCGCCAGCGTCTCCGACGACAGCCGGACTGCCACGGCGAGCAGGATCGGGATGAGGGCGATGGCGACCAGCACGGCCCAGGTTCGGCGGCGCCGGAACAGCACCGTCAGCTCGGAGCCGAGCAGGTCCCAGCCGGCGGAACGCGGCGCACTACTGGACGACATCGAAACCCTCCCCGGTCAGTGCGACGAATCGTTCTTCCAGGCTCGGTTCCTCGATCGAGAAGGCACGGATGCGCACCCCCGCGGCCACGAGGGCCGAGACCAGGGATTCCGGCTCGTTGATCAGGTTCTCCACCGTGTCACGCTCGAGCGGGGCCATAACCCAGGGGTCCTCGTCCGGCACGTCCGTGCGCCGGGGTACGAGTCCGAGGCGCGACAGCACGCCCTGCGCCGCCGCGGCATCCGGGGTGCGCAGCCGCACCAGGGTCTCGCCGACGTGGCGGAGGTCGGCCAGCGTGCCCTGGGCGACGAGGGTGCCGGCGCTCATCACGGCGGCGTGGGTGCACATCTGCTCGACCTCCGCCAGCAGGTGGCTGGACACGAACACCGTGGTGCCCTCGGCCGCGAGCGACCGCACGAGACTGCGCACCTCACGGGTGCCCTGCGGGTCGAGTCCGTTGGTCGGCTCGTCGAGCATGAGCAGCTCCCGCGGCTGCAGCAGGGCGTTGGCGATGCCGAGGCGCTGCTTCATGCCCAGCGAATAGGCGTGCACCTTTTTGCCCGCCGCGTGGGTCAGCCCCACCCGGTGCAGGGCCTCGTCCACCCGGACTCGCCGGGTGCGCGAGGGGGCGTGGCGGTCCGCGGTGTCGAACCGGCGCAGGTTGGCCGCCCCGGACAGGAACGGGTAGAACGCGGGGCCCTCGACGAGCGCGCCCACCCGGGGCAGCACCTCGTGCAGCCGGGACGGCATGTCCTGGCCCAGCACGCTGATCTGCCCGCTGGTGGCCTGGGTCAGGCCCAGCAGCATCCGGATGCTGGTGGTCTTCCCTGACCCATTGGGACCGAGGAATCCGAAGACGGACCCCCGCGGCACCGCCAGGTCGATGGCGTTGACGGCGATCTGCTCGCCGAAGCGCTTGGTGAGGCCCCGGCTCTCGATGGCAAGGTCGAGGGCCGGGGTGACGGGCGTCACTGTGCGCTGGTCACTGTGCGCTGTTCACTGGGCGCTTGCGGCGGCCTGGAGCTGGTCCACGGGGACCGATCCGGCGAAGAACCGGCCGTCGTCGGCCAGGAACACGTTGACCAGCGAGGTGGACAACAGCCGCCCGCCGTCAACCTTGGTGGCGACTTCGGACATCAGCGGGTTGTCGCCGAGTTCGGGGGGAACGGATGCCGCGGGAATCTCGACGATGGCGTCCCAGCCGGTGCCGGTCACGACGGGCAGTCCCTCGGTCGGGACCTCGGGCCTGGCCGTGTCGGGCGCGGCAACATCGGGCGCGGCGTGGTTGGCGGGCGTCTGCGGCAGCGCCAGTTCCTTGACGGTGGCGCCAGCCGGCGGGGTGAAGTCGAACAGGTCCGCGGAGGGAGCGCCGTAGTCCACGCTGCTGAAACCGACCTGGAAGGCCGGGTCCTTCTGGCCGGCGGCCCGCACGCTGACCTGAAGCGGCATTCCGGTCTCGGAGTCGACCGAGATCGAGACGGACTCCACCAGGGTGTCCGTGGCCTTGGGCGTGAGTACGAGTTCGTAGACGGTGCGACCGGCGACCCGGCCGTCGGTTCCGACCGTGACCACGGTGCTCGGGTCGATCTCACTCAAAAAGCGGTCCGCCAGCTGCGACGGCGTCGACACGTCGGCCGGGGCCTCTGCGTCGAGGGCGGCCATTTTGTCTTTCATGCTCGCTGCGGCGCCGGCGGGAATGGCCAGGTGAGCGGCGGTGTCGGTCTCGGAGTCGTAGAGCCAGGCGTCGCTGCCGTTGCTGACGATATTGCGCTCCGCCATGCGGTCCTGGATCTGGACGCGAACCTTGGCGGGCCCGTCAGTGCTTCCGTCAGTAACGCTTCCGTCAGCGGCGCTTCCGTCCACGTAGACCCGGGCCGTGTGCGAGCCGCTGAGCAGCTCCAGCACGGAGGAGAGGGCGCCGCTCGCCGCGTCTCCGGAACCGGACGCGCCCTGCTTTCCCGCCTGTCCGGACATCTCGGCCCCGAGGTCGATCGCGGGCAGACTGAGGTTCGCCGTCTTCTCCACGGTTCCGGAGAACGCCGTAACGGTGCTGTCGCTGACCATCAGGAGCACCTGCTGGGCCGTCTTGTCGGGCAGGTCTACGGCGGCGCCGGCCTGGAGCGGCACAGCGATCACGCCCACGGCGATCACGGCCGGAACGACGACGGCGGGAAGCCACTTGATGGATTTGTGCGACATGATCAACGACCTGTTCCGAGACGAATCATGCCTCGATGCTACGCCGCTGCGCTACCGATCCGGCCGGTTCCGCGCTGAGAGGTTGCCCACAAAGCGCGGCGAGCACGTCGAATTCGTCGGGCTAGGAGAGCCCGGCGCCGCCCTCTGCGAGGAACGAGAGTCGGCGCAGCGTCTCCACGTTTCGCACCCCGATGACCGAGTCGCGCAGGAACAGGGGCACAAACCGGCCGGGGCCGGCGGTGGCATCCTCGGTGAGGCGCACGACGCATCCGTCGCCTCGGGCCTTCACGTCCAGAGCCACGTGGGCCTCGCCGATCGGCCAGCCCCGGGCCTTGAAGAGCGCGTGCCGGGGCGGGTCCCACTCCAGAGCAGATGTGGTGTCGTCAATCAGGGCGGGCCAGACTCCGACGGAGTGATGGATGGCGCTTCCCTCTTTGGGCCACGTGGCGTCGACGTCCCGCATGCGGGAGGCTCCGACGACCCAGCTCGGGTACAGCCATCCGTCTGCCAGAACGGCGAAGACGTTCTCGGGCGGGCAGCTCATGGTGCGGTAGTTCACGGCCACGGTGTCACCTTTTTCGGTTGGATGGGGAGAGATCGGGGGCGGTGCGCACCCCGAGGTCATGTCGCAGGGCGCTCAGGGCCGCGTGCCAGCCGGCCAGGCCGTGCACGCCGGGGCCAGGCGGCGTGGACGACGAGCAGAGGTACACGCCGTTCAGGGGCGTGCGCCACGGGTCCGGGGAGAGGACCGGGCGGCGCACGAGTTGGGTCAGACTCACCTCGCCGGCCGAGATATCACCGCCGATGTAGTTGGGATTGTGCTGTTCCATCTGCGTGGCGGTGCGGCCGGCGCTGGCCAGGATGGTGTCCCGGAAACCCGGGGCGTATCGCTCGATCTGGCGCACGGTCGCTTCGGTTTGGTCGATGGTGGAGCCGCGCGGAACATGGGTGTACGCCCACAGGGTGTGCCGACCGGCCGGTGCGCGGCTGGGGTCGATGACGCTGGGCTGGGACACGAGCACATACGGATCCTCGGCGTGCCGACCGCGGGCGACGGTGTTCTCGGCTCGCCGGATCTGCGCCCGAGTGCCGCCCACGTGTACGGTGGCCGCCGCCCGCAATCCGGCCGCCTGCCAGGGCACCGGATCCGACAGGGCGAAGTCGACCTTGGCGACGCCGTTGCCGTACCGGAAGGCGCGCAGCCGTCGCGCGTAAGCGTCCGGCAGCTCGCCCTCGGCGAGCCGCAGTAGCGCCCGAGGTGTGAGGTCGAGCATCACCAAGCGGGCTGGCGGCAGGTCGCTCAGCCGACGCACCTCGGTGGACGTGACGATCTCGCCACCGTGAGCGAGCAGGTCGTCGACCAGCGCGGTCACGATCGCCCCACTGCCGCCGACCGGGATCGGCCAGCCGCCGGCGTGCGCATACGTGGCGAGAGTGAGGCCGGCACCGGCGGTGGCGATACTGGGCAGTGCCCTCATCGTGTGTGCACTGACGCCGGTCAGGAGGGCGGGCGCGGTTTCGCCCGAGAAGCGCAGGTCCCAGAGCGGGCTGCCCTGCTCGAGGGAGCGCACGCCGAAGCGCAGTGCGGTGGCCGGATGCTTCGGCAGACGCAGAAGCTGCCCCCCGGTGAACTCCGCCACCTGCCCGGAATGCGCTACGAGAGGCGCGAAGAGCCGGTTCCAGGCCGCGCCGTCCCGGCCCAGCTCGGCGACGGTACGGGACAGGCTGCGGTAGGCGAGGCCGGCGCTGCCGCCCGGCAGAGGATGCCCGTAGGAGACCTCCGGGACGGCCAGTTCGATCCGGTCCGCGAGCCCGAACCGCTGAAAGAACTCCGAAGCCAGCGCAAGCGGGTGCACGGCCGAACAGACGTCATGGTGGAAGCCCGGCAGGGTCAGCTCCGCGGTGGCGGCGCCCCCACCGACGCTGCCGGACTTCTCGTAGACGCGCACCGAGAGTCCGGCCCGGGCAAGGGTAACCGCGGCGGCGAGGCCGTTGGGACCGGAGCCGACCACGATCGCGTCGACCTCCGGCATTCCCCGCTGCACGGTCCCCATGTCACTCTCCACTCGTCATGGCCACAGTCTCCCCCATTACGGCGAGAATCGCGTGTACGGCCTTCCAGAGCTCTGGCGTGCGCTTCTCCAGATGTTGTTCGGGGTGTTCGTGACACGCAAAAGAAGGTGTTCACACGGACGGCTCTGGCGGCTCAGCAGAACAGGATCAGCGCCTCGCCCTGCCCGCCGCCACCGCAGAGCGCGGCAACGCTGCGTCCTCCGCCGCGGCGCCGCAGCGCGAGTGCGGTGTGCAGCGCGAGGCGCGCGCCTGATGCGCCGACGGGGTGGCCGAGAGCGATCGCCCCGCCCTCCGTGTTGATCGCCTCCGGGGACACCCCGAGGTCGTCGGCCGATTGAAGCACAACGGAGGCGAACGCCTCGTTGATCTCGATGACGTCGAGGTCACCGACGGCCAGGGATTGGCGCCGAAGGGCCTGGGCGATGGCTCGGGAGGGCTGGGAATGCAGCGAGCCGTCCGGCCCCGCCACCTGACCGGCGGCGCCGATCTCGGCGAGCCAGGGAATCCCCGCGGCCAGGGCCCACGCCTTGCTCGCGACCACGACCATCGCGGCGCCGTCGGTGAGCTGCGACGAACTGCCCGCTGTGACGTTGCCGCCCTCCGCGAACGCGGGCCGCAGGCGTGCGAGCGTCTCGATCGTCGTGTCGCGGCGGATCCCATCATCCGCCGCGACGAGGACAGGGCCACCACGACGCTGCGGGACCGAGAGGGGAACTATCTCCTCGGCGAGGATCTCCGCGTCCTGCGCCGCGGCAGCGCGCGAGTGCGAAAGCGCCGCGAAAGCATCCTGGCGCTCCCTCGGGATCCCCCGCGTCACGTTGCCCCGGTCCGTCGCCGTCCCCATGAGCAACCGATCGAACGGGTCGACCAGGCCGTCGTGATTGAGGGAGTCGACGAGGGCGCGGTCGCCGAGCGGAGCCGCCCGGCGGGAGCCGAGAAGCAGGTGCGGCGCGTTGCTCATGGATTCCTGGCCACCGGCGACGACGACCTGGGCCTCACCGGTGCGGATGAGTCTGGCCGCGTCGATGATCGCGGTTAGGCCCGACAGACACAGCTTGTTGACTGTCACGGTCGGGACGTCCCAGCCGAGGCCCGCCCCGATACTCGCCTGGCGTGCGGGCCCCTGGCCCGCCCCGGCCTGGATCACCTGGCCCACGATGACGGCGTCGATCGCCGCAGCGGGGACGCCCGTTCGATCGAGCGCGGCCCGGATGGCATGTGCGCCGAGCTCGGCGGATTGAAGGGAAGCGAAGGCGCCATTGAAACGCGCGAACGGGGTTCGGGCGCCTCCGATCAGGACGGGCGTGGTTGCGGGGTCGCTCATGGTTGTTCCTTTGCGAAGAAGGGGTGAGAAGGTGGCGGGAGACGCTGGCTAGGCGAAGGCGGAAAACCCGGTGATGTCGCGACCGATGATGAGAGCCTGGACCGTCTCGGTGCCTTCGTAGGTGTGCAGTGCCTCGATGTCGGAGAAGTGCCGCGCTACGTGCTCCAGTGCTCGATCGGCACGCCCCGCGCAGAGTCACGAGGAATTGTGCAAGCCTGCTATGAAATGGCGTGCCATGTCAAGACACTCCGTCCCAAACGGACGCGCCGACGTGAGCAATGGTCCAGTGACCGGCTTGACACGGGGCACAAAGACTCCGAAACTTAGTGCTCGGAGTTGACACTCCGTGTCACACAGCGCCCAGTTCAACCCCATGACACACAACAAAGGAGTTGCAGCCATGTCCTCGACCGCATCACGTCCCACGACAATGTCCGTCGCCACGATCGTCTCGGAGTCCGCACGCCGCCAGGGCGGCAAGACGGCGCTGATCGTCGGCGACGAGACGGTGAGCTACGCCCAACTGTGGGATCAGGTTCGCGCCTATGCGGGAGGACTCCGGGATCACGGTGTCGGCAGGGGCGACCGGGTCGCCATCCTGATTCCTAACGTCGCCGACTTCCCCCGCGCCTATTACGCCATTCTCGCCCTCGGGGCGACGGTCATCCCGATCCACGCGCTCCTCGGCGCCGACGAGATCGAATATGTGCTGAGGGACAGTGGTACTCACACCGTCGTCGTCCATGCCGGGCTCCTCGCTGCGGGCTCTCGCGGCGCGGTCCAGGCGGGTGTCCACGTGCTGTCCGTCGGAGAGGCTCAGGGCAACGGCACGCAGACGCGGCTCGAAGACCTCGCGGCGAAGGCGACGCCCATCGACGACATCACCCCGACCGACCCCGGTGACACCGCGACGATCCTCTACACGAGCGGGACGACCGGCACCCCCAAGGGAGCGGAGGGCAGCCACTTCTCGCTGATCGAACAGGTCAACGCTCTTCTGATCTCAACCTTCGATTTGCGATCCAGCGACACCATTCTCGGCACCCTCCCCCTCTTCCACACTTTCGGGCAGACCTGCGTCCTGAATGCGGGTCTGAGAATCGGCGCAACCATCGTCCTCGTCCCGAAATTCGACGGAGACACGGCACTCACCCTCCTCAATCAGCACGAGGTCGACGTCTTCTTCGGCGTCCCGACCATGTACATCGCCCTTCTCGACGCGGCGACTCGCAACCACGAGCGCCCACGACGGCTGCGCTATGCGGTCTCAGGGGGTGCCTCTATCCCGCTGGCCGTCATGGAGCGCTTCAACGACGTCTACGGCGTCGAGATCCACGAAGGATACGGACTCACCGAGACGTCCCCCGTCGCGACCTTCAACCACGTTGGCGTCGCGCCGCGGCCCGGCTCGATCGGAACGCCGATCTGGGGCGTCGACGTCGAGATCGCCCGCGCGGATGTGGAAGACACGATCGAGCTGCTTCCGCGCGGCGAATTCGGGGAACTCGTCATCCGCGGCCACAACCTCATGAAGGGATACCTCAACCGTCCGGAGGCGACGGAAGCGGCAATCGTCGACGGTTGGTTCCGGACCGGCGATCTCGGGGTCAAGGACCAGGACGACTACATCCGGATCCTCGATCGAAAGAAGGACCTGATCATCCGCAACGGATACAACGTCTACCCGCGGGAGGTCGAAGAGATGCTCTCCCGGCACCATGAGGTCGCGGCAGTCGCCGTCTTCGGAGTCCCCGACGAGGTTCGCGGCCAAGAGATCGCGGCGGTCGTCGTCCGCGTCCACGGTGGCACCGTGACCCCCGAAGGAATCATCGAGTACGCCAAGGAACGAATCGCGCCCTTCAAGTTCCCGAGGTTCGTCGAGTTCGTCGACGCGTTCCCCCTGAACTCCAGCGGCAAGGTCCTGAAGCGAGAACTCGTCGCGCGGTACGCGGACAGGCTCCGCCTGGACGCGTGATAGCTTCAACGTCATGGTCGATGACCCGATGAGACGACAGAGGCCGTCCGATGCGACCACAGTCGCGATCGCCCTTCTCTCGACGAGGGGATACGAGGCGACGACCGTCGAAGAGCTCGCCGACGCCGCCCAGATCAGCCGGAGCACGTTCTTCCGCCGTTTCGGTTCGAAGGAAGACGTGGTCTTCGCCGATCACGACTACCTGCTCGAGCGCCTCTCCGCCTATCTGGACGCCGCCTCGGGCGACCCACTCGAGGCGCTGAGGCATGGTGCACGAATCGTCCTGGACCATCACCTCTCCCGCCGGGAGGCGTCGCTCACCAGACATGAGCTCCTGTAGCGCAATCCCACTCTACGTGACCGGGAGCTTGTGAGTTCCCATCGGTATGAGCGGGCTTTCGCGAGCTACCTCCGCGAGGTCGTCCCGGGCGCATCCGAACGCGGCTGGGCGATCACGGCGCTCGCGGCGGGAATCGTTTCCGTGCACAACGACATGCTGCGGGCGTGGCTCAAACGCGCCGAGATCCCCGCGACCGAAATACTCGACACGCAGCTGCGCAGCCTGTGCGGCCTGTTCAGCCCTGTGCTCTTCCCGGATCCGAATGAGCGCGCCGCGTCGTCGCGTGTCGTTGTCGCTGTCTTCGATCGCGACATCGGCCCGGGCCGGGTCCTCGCCAGAATCCAGTCGGCGATCGACGGAGCGGTTGCGTTCTGACGGGCTGTTTGCGGGCCTCGGTCCAGGCCGCCCCATCCGCGGAAACATGCGCGATCAGGGCGGATCGTTCCTAGCCGAGGGCATCGAAGAACGTGCCCAGAGTCGCCTTGTCCGTTAGGGGCGGGCGTATCGAGCCTTCGATCGGGAGGGGAAGGCGGAACACGTGGCGCGGACTCGCGGTTATACCCTGCAACTGACGAACAAAATACCCCAGGGGGTATGTTATTCTCGATTCCGTCGAGCAAGATCAAACGAAAAGGAAATTGCCATGTGCTACCAGATCACGTGTTCAAACTGCAAAAAGGCGACGTGGGACGGCTGCGGCCAGCACATCGAGGACGCGCTCTACGGAGTTGCGCAGTCCGATCGCTGCACGTGCGCAGATGGCTCCTGACGGACCTGATTCATCAGGCCGTTCCACAACCCTGTCCCGGGCGGCCATCGTGCGCGCCCGGATCCGGGCGGCCTACGAGTGGTCGGCGCTGCTCGGCGACACGTCTTCGTGTGCCCTTGCGAAGGACGGCCGCTCGCACCCCGCAGCAAAATTCGCTGAGGGAAAGGCGGCAGCTCTGGGCGAACTGTTGCGACGGGTTGCCGACGACACCGATCCCGGCGGGATCGTTGCCTCAGCCACTGCCGTGAAAATCCGCTGGTCAAACCAGCCGATACCCGTCACCCGACCGGACCGTGACTGGGAAGCCTACCGCGCGGGCGGAATCCAGGCCCTGACGGAGCTCAGTTCTCAGAAGGAGCTTACCGAACATCAGGGAACAGCCTCATGACCAGCGAGGAACGGCCGGTCATCGGCGAACTGGTCGATGGAATCGACATTCCCGTCGTCAACGAACGCGCAGTTCGGGCATCCGCCGGTCTGCTTTTTCTCGGCGGCATCGTTGCCCTGCGAAAGAGCATCGGGAACTGGGATCACACCATGAATCCTCACTCGAACAGAGGTCAGAACATGCGCCGTTTCGCGAAGCCAGGCTCGTGTTCGGTCTCGGCTTGGCCGTCGTGCTGGGGTGCACGTTCAACGCTCCCAACACGGAGAGGACAGTCGCGCAGATCCGAGTGGTTCCCATTCTCAACGATCCTCCCCCCGGTGGTGATCGGCTCGGCCGAGCCGAGTACCTCGGAAACGACCCACCGGGGAAAGCGCAGGACGCTGGCGTCACAGCCGTTTTCTCCGCTCCGGGCAGTCCCTCCGCGATTCTGGATTACTACCAGCCGGCCTACCCTCAATTCGAATTTCCCACAGGATCAAGCAGCGCGGACGCCATCGACATCAGCGGTAGAGACGGGTGGGGCTATGTGTCAGTGAATATACAAGTCAGCGCCCCGTACTTCGGACCGCAGCTCAACGTTACGTTGAAGCCGGCGCCGCCGCGTTCGACATATGTAACAGTGATCATCAACGGGCAAACTGAGAACAGTGTTGACGCCGACCCAAAACAGGGCCAATAGTGCCGTTTGAAAACAGGACCACTATTGATATTTCTACTATGCCGTATCGGCGGGGGCCGGTGGCTGTTCATCCGATAACTGGCGCCTTTGAGGCTGAGAACGTCGGCGTGGTGCACGATGCGGTCGATCATCGCGGACGCGACGGTCTGGTCGCCGAAGACCTCGCCCCAGCGCCCGAAGGATAAGTTGCTTGTCAGGATTAGGGACGCGTGTTCGTAGCGGCTCGCGACGAGTTGGAAGAACAGGTTCGCGGCGTCCTGATCAAATGGAATGTAGCCGACTTCACCGCACTATGCCGATATCGGCATAATCACAATGTCGGCATAAATCGCAGATCAGCACGTTGTAGCGGCGCAGCTTCGTGAGCTCGGTGGCGAGCTTTCCTCGCGAGTGCGCTTCCTGCAGCCGGGCGACCCAGCCGGTGGCGGTGTCGAAGAGGACACGGTGGCCATGCTTGGCCGCTTGAACGCCCAGCGCGACGGCGAGGTGGGTCTTGCCCGTGCCGGGCGGACCGAGGAGCACGACGTTCTTGGCTTCGGTGACGAACGTGCTCGTGCTGAGGTGAGCGAGCAGGTTCCGGTCCGCGGAGGGCTGATGATCGAAGTTGAAGTCCTCGAGGGTCTTGTGGCCGGGGAACCGGGCCGCTTTGATCCGCAGGGCTGCACCGGAGGCTTCGCGTTCGGAGACCTCGCGGGAGAGGACCGCGGCGAGGTATTCCTCGTGGGACCAGCCCGCAGTGCGGGCCTGGTCGCCCAAGCGCCGGAACGCGTCCCCGATGCGAGGCGCGCGGAGTGCCCGGGCGTAGGACTCGATCTCGGCTTCCGCGCCGCTGCTGGCGCTCATTCGACCACGTCCAGGTCGGTCAGGTCCGGGCCGATATCAACGCCGAAGAGGGCGTCGTAGGACGCCAGGCTGGCCGTCTCGACGAACGCGACCGTCGCTTGCGGTCGGTAGCGCCGGTGGGTCTGGAACTGCCTGCGCAGCACGCCGGCCTGCTCGACGTGGTTCGGGTCTGTGACCGTCAGCGCGCGGGCCCATTCCCGCTCGTGCGTGGTGATGTTCACCCCGTTGTGGGTGACGTTGATGGTATCGAGGCTGGCGGTGACGTCGACGAGCCGGCCGATCATCGCCGGCGCGACGGAGTAGTCGTTGGAGAGCACCCGGACGTAGTAGTCCCTGGGCAGGCGCACGGTATTGCGAAAGAGGACGTCGGTCGCCACCGGCGAGAGCGGGCGCATCGCGGCGCGGTCCTGCTCGATCAGATCGATCGGGCGGGCCCTCCGCGACCGGGAATGGCGCGCATTGGCCAGCGGTAGCCACTGGTCCATCTGTTCGTTGAAGTCCTGCGGTGATGCGAAGTGACGCCCCGACATGAACGAGGACCGGAAGAACCGGTTTCGGCGCTCGACCATGCCCTTGGACTCCGGGTCTCGGGCCTTGAGGAGCTTGATCTCGGCCCCCAGCGTGCCCGCGAACGCGGCCGTGCGTTCGGTGAGCTTGCCCTTCCCGATCCCGGTCTCGTTGTCCCAGAGCAGCCGCGGCGGCACCGCGGCGGCGACTTGGAGCAGGGACCACATGCCGCCGAGCAGGTCCGACGTGGTTCGAGAGGGCAACATAAGTGCTTGGAAGAAGCCGGAGAACGTCGACGTCATCACCAGAACCGGCGGCATGCCCGCCTGGCCGTGTCCCAGCGGCAGGGGCTCGTGCGGGAACCACAGATCACACTGCACCTGCTTACCCGGCTCGTGCACCAGACGATCCGCAGGGTCCGGCGGCACATACTCGGGACGAATCAAGGCGACCTTGTCCCGGAACACCGACGCTGACCCCGACCAGCCCACCCGCTCCGCCAATGTTGTCGCGGCCATGCGCGGCGTCGCGGCCAGCAGCACCCGCACCTGCGCCGCATACGCGTCAAAACTCGAGCCTGTCGCGGCCCGCTGGTACTTCGACGCCGGTCCGTTTCCAACGCCCGATCAACCGTTCCGCGCGACACCCCGACCAGCCGCCCGATCTCCCGCTTCGAATGCTGCCCCGTTGAAAACAGCTGGCGTATCTTCGCCCAATCGTCCATATTGATCACCCTTCATAGTGCTGGGTGGCCCTATTTTCAATCGGCGATACTGGCCCTGTTTTCAGTCGGCGTTAACACACAGTGGTCTGATTGATCCAAAGTGAACTATACGGATGGTGGTCAGTGGTCGGCTTGCGGTATTTGTTAACCGCAGCGGCGCGGTTGTCTCTGCCTGCCGTTGGCGTCATGGGCGTCCAAATGCCCTGCATGAAGTTGAGAACGGTTGACGATAATAACGCTGCGCGTGTGCGAACTCCGTGACCCAGACGTTCGCGCAAAAAGACACTGAGCGCGTCTGGCGGCGGGTCCATGTGCGCAAGTTTGGCCCCGACTTTGCCAGCGAATCGCGAATCGAAAGTTACTGATAATGGACGCCCCGGAGACCATCAAAGACCTACGTGTGCCACCGGGGAACCGTCTCACCTTGCCGCTGCGTGGGGGAAGATTAGCCTGTAGATCCACGATCCGAGACACCAATGGGTCGTGGTGAGGATTGTGCCGCCGAGAGCGACCGCTCCTCCCAGCACGATTCCCAGCGCTGATAATCCGTAATAGAAGGATAAAGCCGCACCTGCAAGTAGCACGGTGGACAGCAGATAGGAAAAGCGTCGTGGACTCGGCGTGGGGGGAAGCGCGGGAGTGCGAAACAAATGGCGAACGCCCAAATTATAGACCAGATCAAGAATCATGCCACGGGGGAAAAGTGCGCCGGTGAGAGGAACGATTGCTCCCAATCCAAGAAAAATAGGCGACTGCAAAATCAATCCGACAATGATCAAGACGGTGCCTACTGCCGGTGTGAATCGTAAGGGCCCTGCGTAACAAGACTTGGCGTCATCATCGAGGCCTCCGAATCCCTGCTTGTCCAGGTTGGTCTTCGTTAATTCTCTCAGTGCCGCCATCTTCAATTCCTTAATGCTGGCCTTGGGCAACCCCATTTCGCAGACAAGGGGCAATTCGTCTTTTCTTGAAAGTCTGCAATGTTCCTAGGATATCGAACCCATGCCTCCGGCCTGGCGATGAGTGTTCACCCCAAACGGTGAAATGAATGCTGGGAGGCCCTGCTGCAGCCTGACCCTCGTAGATTGAAGTGTCGGTTGATCGAGATCCTCGACCGCACCCTGAGTCGAACGTTTCCAAAGCGCTAGGAGCGTGTGTCAGTAACGCCTATTCGAAGTTGATGCGACGAGATCCGGGCCGATTTGGCCGCAGCGGGCGGGGCGTTGCTGTGGCGGTCGTCGTGGACTTCGGGGTCTGCGTTGTTCTCGTGCCGACTGAAAATAGGGCCAGTGCCGCGTTGGCGGCAGTAGGTCGAGGCCGCTGGCGCCCGGCAGGGCGGCTCTGCCCTGGACCTTAGGTTGCCGGGCGGGCTGTCAGTGCGGCTTGCGTGGCGAGGGGAGCCATGGTGTGCACGGTGTGCAGCTTCATCAGGTTGTGGCAGGCAGCGATCAGGTCCCACTCGTGGGCTGCTTGCTCCAACCCGCGTAGCAGAACAAATTTTCCTTGTCGGGTGTGGATCTGACCGAACACGGGCTCCACGATTGCCTTCCGCCGCGCATAGGCCGCGCGGCCCTTCTTCGTCTTCAGCTTCCGCGCCATGCGTTCGCGCAACGTCGCGTCAGCGGGGATCCGGCCCCGAGGAACATCTGGAACACGTTCCCCGTGCTTCACCCGGCCGGTCGCGATGAAGAACTCAGTCCGCCCGTCGCTCGCGGCTTCCACGGTCTTGGCGTAGTCCAAGTTTGCTGCTGAACAATACCCGGCATCCACCAGCACTTCGGCGGGGAGAGTACCCATCGCGGCGTGGAGTTTCTCGATCATCGGCACGACCTGTTCAACGTCCACGGCAATATTCGTCAGCGTCGCCGCGACGATCACTTGATGGTCCGCATCAACGATGGCCTGCGCGTTGTAGGTGTAGTGGAAGGACCCATCGGCGGTCTTCATGATCCGAGCGTCCGGGTCGGTGAAGTTG
>NZ_SOGM01000081.1:0-46551 GCF_004403545.1 Cryobacterium sp. TmT2-59
GCGGCTCGGCGACGTCTTCGTTCGGGGCGGTGCCGTCGGGGTCGAGCCGGGCCTGCCACTGCAGGGCCATGCCCCGGATCAGGTCCGCGGGGAACGCGAACCCCTCCCCGGGCAGCCCCGCTGTTTCTTCGGTGATGGCGCCGGTCGCGGCGGCGACCAGTGCGCGTTCCGCGGTCAGGAGGTCGTCCGGGGCGACGCTCGGGCTGACCTTGTCGAGGGCCGTGACGATGGTTTCGGCCGCGTCGACACCCAGGTCGCCCGCGGTCAGTCCCGCGGCGACGGTCGGGTAGTACGGGGGCAGCATGCTGGTGCCGGCCCGGCGATCCGAGACGTTGCCGCCGAGCCGCACCCGCCGGTTCGCTTCGCGGGCGGAGACCCGGGTGAGGCGCGTGATCAGGTCGATGCCGTTGCTGGCCCCCTGTTTCCAGGCCAGGGAGTCGTGGCCGAGGATGCTGCGGGAGCGGTCCGCGACATCCGTCGCCGTGGACACCCTGGCCGCGTCGACCCGGCGGCCGAGCTGCTCCACCGCGCCAAGGACCGCGAGGGCATCGGTGTCGGCCATCAGCGATAACGTGATCGAGTCGAGTGCGGCGGCCACAGCCAACCCCGCCCGCCGGATCAGCTGCACAGGTGAATCTGCCGCCTCTGCCGGGGCGGCTGGTGACTGCGGTGCAGATGCTCCTGCCATGNTTGTCGAGACTATCTCAACTATTTATCAAAGTATTTCGCAGATAGTTACGAATGAGGCGGGTGTTACTCGTGGGGCTCCCCGGCCGGTGAGGCGCCGGAAAACCGGGCCCGAAACCCGGCCGAGCCGTGAGTATCGCCCCTTTTCAGGCAAGAAAAAGGGGTAAAACTCACGGCTCGGCGAAGGAAACGAGGCCCGGAAGGGTCAGCCGCCGGGCACGAAAAAAGGAAGGACCCGCATCCAACGGATGCGGGTCCTCCCTGAAAAGACTGTCGGTTAGTCTTCGACCGACGTTGCGGCGGCGGGCTCGTCTTCGGCGACCCACAGCTCGTCATCGGCGCGGAACGTCTGCCAGACGGCGTAGGCGACACCCACGGCGGCGGCCAGGGCGACACCGAGGCCGATGTAGGTTCCGGCTCCGGGTCCCTTCTTCTGGACCACGATGGGCTTCTGGAAGCGAACGCGGTTGAGTGCGGCACGAATGCGGGCGTCGTGGGCGACGTCGCCCACGCTCATCAGCGTGCCGACGGCGGTGCCGATGCCCGGCAGTACCTTGTCGACGACCTGGTGGCGCACGCCTTCGGCGAGTTCCTGGGTGGCCTGCACTTTGGGGCGCACGATCTGGTCGTAGCTTTCGCGAACCTTGGGGACGACTTCTTCACGCGTGAGTACACCCGCCTGCCGGCTGGCCTCTCGTGCCAGGGCGTTTACACGCTCCAGCACTTCCTGCTGGTTGTTCCATAATTCGTCTGCGCTCTTACGCAGCCGAGTAAGTTCCTTGCGGCGCTTGCGTGACAGGCTCATCTGGACCCTCCATCGATGTCATGTGGCGAACAATGTCCATCTTGCCACGCAATCGTCTGGGAGGGCTCTGAGTGCGGGGTGTCCGGACGGAATCCACCAAACCGGCTGTGCAAGAATTGACCCCATGTCAAAGCACACCGCGGTAGCAACACTCAATACCACCCTCGGACCGATCAAGGTCAACCTCTTCGGCAATCACGCGCCGAAGACCGTCAAGAACTTCGTCGGTCTCGCCACGGGCGAGATCGAGTGGAAGCACCCCGCCACGGGTCAGACCTCCACCGCTCCTCTGTATGACGGAACGGTCTTCCACCGCATCATCAAGGACTTCATGATCCAGGCCGGCGACCCGCTCGGCCAGGGCACCGGCGGACCGGGTTACCAGTTCGACGACGAAATCAACCCCGACCTCGACTTCACCCAGCCGTACGTGCTCGCCATGGCGAACGCCGGTATCCAGGGGGGCCGCGGCACCAATGGTTCGCAGTTCTTCATCACCGTCGTCCCCACCACCTGGCTCCAGGGCAAGCACACCATCTTCGGCGCCGTCGAAGACGAAGAATCGCGTGCCATCGTCGCCAAGCTCGCGACCGTCCCCACCGACGGCCGTGACCGCCCGCTGACCGACGTTGTCATCGAGAGCGTCACCGTCGAGCAGGTCTAGGCTCCGACCCCGATGACCGACCTGCCCGGAACAGCCGCTGCTAACTACTGCTACCGGCATCCGGGCAGGCCGAGTTTCATCCTCTGCCAGCGCTGCGGCCGCACCATCTGCCCCGATTGCCAGACCCAGGCCGCGGTGGGCGTGATCTGCCCCGAGTGTATGAACGAACAGCGCCGAAGCGCCCCTCGAACGAAGCCGGCCATCCTGACCCGCTTCTCCGGCAGCGGTTCCCACCCGGTCACGTCCTCGATCATCGTCATCACGGTCGCGGTCTTCCTCCTCCAGCTCATCCCTGGCCTGGGCGTGACCGACAAACTGCTCTACGCCGGCATCTATTCCTATCCCGGCAGCTTCGAGCCGTGGCGGATGCTGACCACCGTCTTCGTGCACTCCACGGGCCTGATCTTCCACGTTCTGCTCAACATGTACACGCTCTGGATCTTCGGTCAGATCCTCGAGGAGATGCTGGGCCGGTGGCGTTTCCTCGCCCTCTACCTCCTGAGCGGCCTGGCGGGTTCACTGGGAGTGCTCTTCCTGTCCGATCCCCTCGTGCCCGTGGTGGGGGCCTCCGGCGCGATCTTCGGCCTGATGGGTGCGTTCCTGGTCATCCAGCGGCGCCTGGGCGGCAATTCGACCCAGCTGCTGATCCTGGTCGGCATCAACCTCGTGATCGGGTTCGTACCCGGCTTCAACATCGCCTGGCAGGCGCACGTGGGCGGCCTGATCGCCGGGGCGAGCATCGGCTTGATCTTCGTGCAGACACGACGGATCAGGCAGCAGACGCTGCAGACCGGACTCCTCGCCGGTTTCGGCGTTGTGCTGCTGGCCCTGGGCTTCGTGAAGTTCCTGGGCTGAGAGCCCCATCGGCGGGACGGCCAGCCTGACGGTTATCCCCGGGCTTCGGAGTTATCCACAGGTTTATCCACACCATGGGGATAATTACACCGTTGTCATTCACGCCCCGCGGGGCGGCCGGATCAGCGCCAGCGGGTGGTCATCAGGAAGCCGATGAAGGCGATCCCGAACCCGACCAGAATGTTCCACGAGCCGAGGCC
The DNA here is from genome assembly GCF_004403545.1 of Cryobacterium sp. TmT2-59. Taxonomy (NCBI): domain Bacteria; kingdom Bacillati; phylum Actinomycetota; class Actinomycetes; order Micrococcales; family Microbacteriaceae; genus Cryobacterium; species Cryobacterium sp. TmT2-59. Next base: position 3,212 of record NZ_SOGM01000081.1, read on the forward strand.
CGGAGCCGGCAACGTGCCCTGGCTCACGTAGAAGACGATGATCCAGGCCAGTCCGAGCAGCATGAAACCGAACATCACCGGTTTGAACCACACGGCGTTCGGCCCAGCCTCGCCGGAGCGAACGGCCTCGGTACGGGCGGGCTTTGTGCGGGGATTCGTGCGTGACATGCCTGCGATTCTAGCGTCATTGACTGAAACAGGCCGCAGGCGTGCCCACAGGCGGACCGGTGGGCGGAGGGAACCTCCGCGATTAGAATCGACATCATGTCCGAGAGCCCCGATCTGCCCGCAGTCGAGGCAACCCGTCGGTCCCGGCGCAGGAATCGTCGTCGCCGCGTCAGCGTCGTCGGGGTTCTTGGTGAGCTTCTCATCACCGCGGGGGCTCTGGTGATGCTGTTCCTCGGCTGGCAGCTCTGGTGGAATGACATGATCATGGCCGACCAGCAGTCCCAGGCGGCCGCGAAGATCAGTCAGGTCTGGATCTCCGACGACCACGCCGCCCAGGATCACACCCTTCCCGTGCCGGCTTCCGCAGACTATGGCAACCCGGTCGTTGCGGCGCCTCCGGCCGAGGCGGATCCGTTCGCCGTTCTCTACGTGCCGCGTTTCGGAGACGACTACCACCGCACGATCGCCGAGGGCACTGGCATGGACGTCCTCAACAGTCCTCGTCTCGGAATCGGCCACTATCCCGGCACCCAGATGCCCGGGGAGGTGGGGAACTTCGCCATCGCCGCGCACCGCAGCGCCAACGGCGGCGCAATGCACCTCATCCACCAGCTGCAGCTCGGCGACGCCATCTACGTTCAGACCGCGGACGGTTACTACACCTATCGGTTCCGTGACCTCGAATACGTCTCGCCCGAAACGGTTGCCGTGCTCGATGCGGTTCCACACGAGCCCGACCTGGCTCCGGTGGACCGGCTGGTCACCCTCACCAGCTGCAACCCCTTCTATTCCACGGCCGAGCGCATCATCGCCTACGGGGTGCTCGAGAGCTGGCAGCCGATAGCCGCCGGACCACCGACCGAACTCGCGGCGCTCATCGCCGTCCAGGCCAAGGGGTAGGAGACTCCGATGTACGCTGTCCTGTGGCGCATCCTGCCCGGCCCGGTGTGGGTGCGGGTCCTGCTCGTCTTCATTCTGCTGGCGGGCGTACTGTCCGTTCTCTCCACCTGGGTGTTCCCCTGGGTGGACGTCATCCTCAACAATCAGGAAGCCACGGTGGGAAGCCCATGACCCGCATCCTCGTCATCGACAATTACGACAGCTTCGTCTACACGCTCAACGGTTATCTGATGGAGCTCGGCGCCGAGACCGTGGTGCTTCGAAATGATGCCTTCCCCCCGGAAGATGCCGCGGCGCGCATCGCGGAATTCGACGGCGTGCTGGTCTCCCCGGGGCCCGGTAAGCCCGCCGACGCCGGCGTCTCGATCGCCATCGTCAGGGCCGCGCTCGCGTCAGGGCTGCCTCTTTTCGGAGTCTGTCTCGGGCACCAGGCCATCGCCGAGGCCTTCGGCGCAACGGTGACCAACGCGGACGAGCTCATGCACGGCAAGACGAGCCTGATCACGCACGACGAGAGCGGGTTCTATCAGGGTGTTCCGCAGCCGTTCACGGCGACGCGGTATCACTCGCTGGCAGTGGTCGACGACACCGTGCCCGATGACCTCATCGTGACCTCGCGCACCGAGGGCGGCGTGATCATGGGGTTGCGGCATGTCAGCGCGCCGATCCTGGGCGTGCAGTTCCACCCCGAGTCGGTTCTGACCGAGGGCGGCTACCGGATGCTGGGCAACTGGCTCGCTCTGGCCGGGCTCCCGGAGGCGCAGGAAACCGCGAAGGGCCTGACGCCCATGCTCAAGCGCAGCTGAGGCCGGCCCGAGAAGTCTCAGCCGGCCGCGGTCCCAGCCGGCGCGGTCCCAGCCGGCGCCGTGTCAGCCGGCGCAGTAGAAGAGCTCGACCTGTGACTTCTGCGGCACGTCGCCGGCAGCGAGGGATTGCTTGAGTACCGGTGAACCTGACACGGACGGGCAGGTGTTGTCCGGGGTGGGGATCGCAACCAACTGAACGTCCGCCCCCTCGAGCAGGTCGCTCGCGGCGCTGAGGGTCTGGCCTTTGAGATCATCCAGCGTGACGAGACCGCTGGAGACGATGAAGTCGACCGTGACGCCGGTCTTCTCCGGGCTCCCGCCGGCCGGGGTGGTGCGCAGCACGAGGTTGGAGGCGATTGTCGCGGAGTTCTCCCGGGTGACCGACCCCGGGATGAGGCCGAACGCCGTGATCGCGACCTGAGCGTCTGCCAGGGGCTGATTGGTGGTGTCGGGAACATCGACCGGCTGTGCGCCGGTGGAGACGAAGACCTTGATGACGTCGGCGGGCTGGGCGATCGTACCGGCCGGAGGGTCGGTGCGAGTGACCTCTCCCTTGGGCACGGTGGCGCTGGCCTCCTCGGCCATGGTGGCCGCGAGGTCCAGGTCGAGAAGCTTGTTCTGCGCGTTGTCGTAGCTGAGCCCGGTGAGGGAGGGCACCCGGCGGGAGTTGTCCGGCAGATCGCTGCTCGGCGTGAGGCTGAATGCCCAGATCATGACCGAGATGACGATGACGACGACGCTCAGGATGCCCGCCCAGATCCAGATGACCGGCGGGCGACGCTGGGTGCGCACCATGGTCTCGTCTTCGGCGAGTTGCTTGAGGGCCAGCTCGGAGCCGGAGGCGGACGGCGGCGGGGAACCGAACAGCCCGGCACCGGCATCGTCGGCGTTGCGGTGAACCGGGATCTGGCCCGAGGCGGCTGTCTCGACGTCGTTCCGGAATTCGACCGCGCTCTGATACCGCTGGAACCGGTCCTTGGCGAGGGCGTGCATCACAACGGAGTCGAGGGCCGGTGACACCTTCTTGTTGATCGAGCTCGGCTTGACCGGGGTCTCACTGACGTGCTGGTAGGCAACGGCCACGGGAGAGTCACCGCGGAACGGCGTGCGCCCGGCCAGCATCTCGAACAGCACCACGCCGGTGGAGTACAGGTCGGTGCGGGCATCCACGGATTCGCCCTTGGCCTGCTCGGGCGAGAAATAGGACGCCGTGCCCAGGATCGCGGTGGTCTGCGCCACCGTCGTCGAGGAATCGGAAATGGCCCGGGCGATGCCGAAGTCCATGACCTTGACCTGGCCGGCCTTCGTGATCATGATGTTGCCCGGCTTGATGTCCCGGTGCACGACGCCCGCGCGGTGCGAATACTCGAGGGCGGTCAGAACGCCTTCGATGATTCGCACGGCCTCGGCCGAGTCGATCGGGCCCTCACGGATGATGTCCTTGAGCAGCCGGCCATCGACGTGCTCCATCACGATGAACGGAATCTGGGCCTCGTGGCCGCTGTTCTCGATCACCGTCTCTTCGCCGGCGTCGAAAACCCGCACGATCGTGGGGTGAGCCATGCGTGCAGCGGCCTGGGCTTCCTGGCGGAAGCGGGTGCGGAACGCGGGGTCGGCGGCGAGCGAGGACTTGAGGAGCTTGATGGCGACCGTGCGGCCGAGCCGGGAATCGGTGCCGATGTGCACGTCGGACATGCCACCTCGCCCGATGAGAGCTCCGACCCGGTACCGACCAGCGAGAAGACGGCCTTCATCAGTCAAAGCGATACTCCCCAGCTTGCGGACACAGATTTTCCAACTTTACCCGGAACGTGAGGGACGCCTTTACTTGACGACGACCGGGGTCGAGGATGCCGACCAGTCGGATTCCGTCTGGCCGCAGAAATAGCGGAACTTGACCGTGAACGTGCCGGCAGCCGGTCCTGCCGTGACGGTGGCTGTGGTGGCATCGGGGCCCACGGGACCCGGGGACACTGCGTCCTGGCCTTCGGCGAGAACCTCGTAGCCGGACAGGGTCTGGCCACTCGGGCACGACTGCGCCGCCCAGCTGACCGTCACGGTGCCCCCGGGCGCGACCGTCGCAGGCGCCGCGGTCGGGGCAGCGGTCGGGGCGTCAGGGGATACAGCCGGGGCGTAGACCTTGACGGTGATCTTCTCACCCTTCTTTACCGGCCCGGTCGGGTTGACGTCGTAGACGGTGTCGGCAACCTGCTCCGGCGTGGTGGAGGCATTGCCGGTCTGCACGTCGGCGACGAATCCCATCTCCGAGAGCTTGTCACGGGCTTCCGAGCTGGTCAGCCCCTGGAAGTCGGACAGATTCACCTGCACGGTGGTGGCGGCTGGCGGGGTCGTGGCGGTAGGCGCGGGCGCGGACGACGGCGTCGCTTTCGGTGTGGCCTTCGGCGTCGGCTTGGCGCTCTGGGACGTTGACGCCGAAGGTGACGGCGTGCCGGCCTCCTGCGTGAAGAGCGCGATCAGGGTTCCGGTCAGCACCAGCACGAGCACGGCGATCAGTGCGATCAACGGCCAGGTCCACGGGCTGCGCTTCTTGGTGCCCTCGGCTTCGGCGTCGGCTCCAGCAGCGGCCACCGAGGTGCGCGTGGCCGGCGCGCCGGTGGGCAGGACGGTGGTCGCGTCCATGCTGCCGGCACCGGGCATCAGCATGGTCGCGGAGGTTGGCGTGACGCCGTTCATGATGGCGGGAACGGATGCCGCCGCAGCGGCAATATCGCCGCGACGCAGGGCCGCCGCGGCGCGGGAGAGGTGCGCGGCCGAGGCCGGGCGGTCCGCCGGGTTCTTGGCCAGGCAGGAAATCACCAGGTTGCGCACCGGCTCGGACACGGTCTCCGGAAGGTCGGGCGCGATCTCGTTGATCTGCGCCATGGCGATGGCGACCTGGGACTCCCCGGTGAAGGGGCGCCGGCCGGCGAGGCTTTCGTAGGCGACGATCCCCAGGGAGTAGATGTCTGTGGTCGGGGAGGCGGAGCGTCCGCTGGCTTGCTCCGGCGAGAGGTACTGCACGGTGCCCATGACCTGGCCGGTCGCGGTGAGCGGGACCTGGTCGGCGATGCGGGCGATTCCGAAGTCGGTGATCTTGACCCGGCCGTCGGGGGTGATGAGGAGGTTGCCCGGCTTGATGTCGCGGTGTACCAGGCCCGCGGCGTGCGCGGCGTGCAGTGCGGCCGCGGTCTGGGCCACGATGTCGAGGACCTTGTCGGTCGGGAGGACGTGGTCGCGCTCGAGGATGGTCGAGAGCGCCTCGCCGGGAACGAGCTCCATCACCAGGAACGCGCTGCCGTCCTCTTCGCCATAGTCGAACACGTTGGCGATGCCTTCGTGATTGACGAGGGCTGCGTGGCGGGCCTCGGCACGGAAGCGCTCGAGGAATCCGGGGTCACCGAGGTACTCGTCCTTCAGGATCTTGATGGCGACCGTGCGTCCGATTACGAGGTCGACGGACTTCCAAACCTCACCCATGCCGCCAATGGCGATCCGGGACTGCAGTTCGTATCGTCCCCCGAAGGTGAGCCCTGATGTGGGTCTCATTTGTTCAGCACCGCCTCTAGTACCTGCTTTGCAATGGGTGCGGCAACAAGATTGCCGTACCCCGTCTGTCCAAGTCCCCCGCCATCCTCGACGAGAACGGTGATCGCGTATTTCGGATCCTCCGCAGGAGCGAATCCGGTAAACCACAAGGTGTAAGGCTCGTCCTCGGCGTTCTCCGCCGTGCCCGTTTTACCTGCCACCTTGACCCCATCTATTCTTGCATTGCTGGCGGCGCCGTCCTGGACTCCATTGACCATCATTTGGGTGATTGTGGCCGCCGTTTCGGCGCTCATCACGCGCTTCATCGTTTTGGGTTCGAAGACCTGAAGCGGACTCAGATCCGGGGCGATCACCTTCTCCACGAGGTTGGGCGCCATCTCCATGCCGCCGTTGGCGATCGTGCCCGACACCATGGCCATCTGCAGGTTCGTGGCCCGCACATCGGTCTGGCCGAACGCCGACAGTGCCGTTTGCGCATCGTCGAGATCGGTGGGGTACACGCTCTGGGAGACGTCGAGCGGCACCGTGTAATCCGAGTTGAAACCGAACTTCTCGGCCGTGTCCCGGATGGCCTTGTCACCCAGTTGCAGCCCCAGTTCCGCCATCGGGATGTTGCAGGAGAGCCGCAGCGCCGTCGCGATGGTCACGGTGTCGCCGCCGCCACACGTCCCGCCGCCCGAGTTGATGACGACCGCGCTGGATCCGGGCAGCTGGAACGTGCCCGGGTTCGGGAACGCGCTCTCGGGGGTGAACTTGCCCGATTCCAGGGCGGCGGTCACCACGACCAGTTTGAACACCGAGCCGGGAGGGTTGAGGGCGTTGATGCCGCGGTTGATCAGCGGGTCGCTATCGTCGTTGAGCAGCGATTGGTAGGTGTCGGCGACCTGCTGGTTGTCATGAACCGTGAGGAGGTTCGTGTCGTAGCTGGGCTTGGAGACCATGGCCAGGATGCGCCCGGTCTTCGGCTCGGTCACGACCACTGAGCCGGTGAGGTTGCCGAGGGCATCCCAGGCCGCCTGCTGCGCGACCGGGTCGATCGTGACCTCCACTGACGCGCCCTTGGGATTCTTGCCCGTGATCAGGCCGTTGACTTTTTCGAAGAACTGCGCGTTCGACGTACCGCTCAGTTCTGCGTTCATCGCGTGTTCGAGGCCGGTCGGAGCGCCGTTGAGTGGGATGAAGCCGGTGACGGGCGCGTAGAGGGGCCCGTTGCTGTAAGTGCGCTGGAACTTGTAGTCGTCGTCCACCGGCATGGACTGGGCGATGGGTTCACCGGCGACGAGGATGGCGCCGCGTTCGACGGCGTAGCTGTCGTAGAGCGTGCGGGTGTTGCGGGCATCCGCTGACAGGCTGTCGGCCTGGAAGACCTGGATGACCGTCGTCGAGCCGAGCAGAGCCAGGAACATGAGCAGCACCACGATGCTGACACGCTTGAGTTCGCGATTCATCAGACCACCAGCCTTGGTTGGTTGCGCACAGTGTCCGACAGGCGCAGAAGCAGGGCCGCAATGATCCAGTTGGCCACCAGGGAGGAGCCACCGGCCGCCAGGAACGGCGTGGTCAGGCCGGTGAGCGGGATCACCCGGGTGACGCCGCCGATCACGATGAAGCACTGGAGTGCCACCACGAACGAGAGGCCGACGGCGAGGAGCTTGCCGAAGTCGTCATTGCCGGCGAAGCCGATACGGAAGCCGCGGGCAACGAAGAGCAGGTACAGGGCGAGGATGGCGAAGAGGCCGGCCAGCCCGAGTTCCTCGCCGAGGCTCGCGATGATGTAGTCGCTCTGGGGGACCGGGGTGATGTCCGGGCGGCCCTGGCCGAGGCCGGTGCCGAGAAGACCGCCCTTGGCGAGACCGAAGAGACCCTGCACCAGCTGGTAGCTGCCGCCGTCGGCTCCGTAGACGTCGGGGTTGAGCGCATCCAGCCAGTTCGTGAACCGTCCGTTGACGTAGTCGAGGGTCTGGCTGGCAATGAGGGCGCCGCCGAGGAAGAGGGACATGCCGAGGAGCACCCAGCTGAGCCGACCGGTGGCCACGTAGAGCATGACCAGGAACAGGCCGAAGTACAGCAGCGCGGTACCGAGGTCGCGCTGGAAGATGATGACCGACATCGAGAGGGCCCAGACGACCAGGATCGGGCCGAGGTCGCGCAGGCGCGGGAACCGCATGCCGAGGAATTTCTTGCCCACCATGGAGAGGCTGTCGCGGTTGCGCACCAGATAGCCGGCGAAGAAGACGGCCAGCGCAATCTTCGCGATCTCGCCGGGCTGGAACGTGGCGAAGGAGCCGACCCCGATCCACACACGCGCTCCGCTGACCTCACGGCCCAGCCCCGGCACCAGCGGCAGGAGCAGTAGGGCGACACCGACGAAGCCGGCGATGTAGGTGTAGCGGAACAGCACGCGGTGATTGCGGATGATCAGCACGACCGCGATCGCGCAGGCGATCGCCAGAGCGCTCCACACGGTCTGGCGCACGGCCGCGCTGGCCCAGCCAGATTCCTTGTTGGCAAGGTCGATCCGGTAGATCATGGCGATGCCGAGACCGTTGAGCAGGGTGGCGATCGGCAGGATGAACGGGTCGGCCTCGCGGGCCACCGCGCGCAGCACGACGTGCATGCCGAGAACCAGGACGGACAGACCGGCTCCCAGCAGCACGAGGGTGGTGTCGATGCGACCGAGGGCGCCGAGCTGAACGAGCACGACCGTGGCGGCGTTGATGCCACAGGCGATGAGCAGCAGGAACAGCTCGAGGTTGCGCAGCTTCTGCGGCAGGTGGAGGCGGCGCACGCGACCCGGGCGCGCGGGCGCATCCGTGGTCGTGGAGCGGTTACTGGACACTGGCATCATGGAGCCGTTCGACGATGAGCAACGCGTCCGTGAGGGAGCTTGCACTGATGGTTTGTTCGACCTGCTGGCGGTCGAAGACGCGCAGTTCGGACACCTCCAGGTTGGTGTCCTCATAGAGCGAGGAGAGGGAGATCGGGCCGAGGTCCTGCTGAATGCCCTGGTAGATGGCCACGGTGCTGCCTTCGACCCCGACGAAGTAGCGGGTCTGGGTCCACCGGTAGCCGAGGACCGCGGCGCCGACGATGGCGAGGACCAGCAGGATGATTCCGACCAGCCAGGTGATCTTGCGGCGGCGGGCCCGGCGGTTGTCTTCTTCGATCAGCTCGGAGAGGTAATCCTGCGAGTCCGGCTCGAAGTGCGTCTCGCGCACCGGGTGCAGGCGCAGGCTGGACATGCGCAGTGCCCGGCTGCGGCCGGGCTCTTCACCGAAGGCCAGAGGGGCGGATGCCGACCCGACCACGGTGGGCAGGTCGACCCGCTCGGCACCGGTGCCGATGTCGACGACGACGATCGTGACGTTGTCGGGGGCGCCGCCGTCGAGGCTCTCCTTGACCAGTCGGTCCGCGACCGCCTGGGCGTCGAGGTCGGACTTGAGGGCCGCCGCGATGCCCACGTTGGAGACCACACCGCTGAGCCCGTCGGAGCAGATCAGCCAGCGGTCGCCGGAAAAGGTGGCGAGGATGGAGGTGTCGATCTCGGGCGACGCTTCGACGTCACCGAGGACGCGCATGAGCACGGAACGGCGCGGATGCACCATGGCTTCCTGCTCGGTGATGCGGCCGCTGTCCACCAGCCGCTGCACGAAGGTGTGGTCGATGGTGATTTGGGACAGTACGCCCTCGCGCAGGAGGTAGATGCGGGAGTCGCCGATGTGCGCGATGGCGACTTCGTCTTCGAGCACGATCAGGGCGCTGACGGTGGTGCCCATCCCGGTGAGCTCGGGGTGTTCGAACACGGTCTCGGCCAACTGCGAGTTGGCGGCGATGAGTGCGGCCTGCAGGGCGAATTCGGCATCCTGGGGGGACCGGTAGTCCTGGTCGGCCTCCACGATGCGCTTGGTGGCGATGGCGGACGCGACGTCGCCGCCCGCATGCCCGCCCATGCCGTCGGCAACGACGAAGAGGTGGCGCCCGGAATACCCGGAGTCCTGGTTGTTGGACCGGATTTTTCCAACGTGGGACACGGCCGCGCTGTTGCTGACTGTCGCCATGGAGCTACCGCCGGAGCTCGAAGCTGGTCGCGCCGATTTTGACGGGGGTGTTCAGTGGCACGGGGGTCGGCACCGCGAGGCGATTGCCAGCGAGGAAGGTTCCGTTGGTGGAGTCGAGGTCCTGGATCATCCACTCGTCATGCCAGAGCATCAGGCGAGCGTGATGGGTGGACGTGTAGTCGTCACGGATGACGAGGCTGGAGTCGCCCGACCGGCCGATGGTGATCGATTCACCGGTCAACGGGAACTCGGTGCCGGCCTTCGGGCCTGACGTGATCACCAGGCGGGTCGCGTTCCTGGCGTTCGCGTTCTCCGGAGCGCCGCCGGCGGCCGGGCTCGGCCGGGCCGTGAACTGCTCCGTCATCGCCGAGGCCGAGGCTGCCGGGACGGGGGGCTGGGTGAGGGAGACGGGCGCGGCACTCGGGAACGGGGCGGGCGGGGCGGTCGCGGCATCCGGCTGCATCTTGCGGGCCCGCTGGCCGAACAGGTCGCTGCGCAGGGCGTAGACGATGCCGAAGATGAAGAGCCACAGCAACAGCAGGAAGCCGAGGCGCAGCACGAGCAGGGTGAGTTCACTGACGCTCATGCGGAGGGCCCCCAGAATCCGCCCATGTCATGGCGGTCGCGGTCGCGGGCGGCATCACTGCGACGCTCGCTGACGGGTTCGCCGGCCGAGGCCTGGGCGATCACCCGGAAGATGATGCGGGTTCGCCCGATCGTGACGACGGAGTCGGGTTCGAGGATGGCCTGCGAGACGGGCGACCCGTTGAGCTGGGACCCGTTGGTGGAACCGAGGTCGCGCACCTGTGCACGGGTGCCGTCCCAGAGGATCTCGACGTGGCGGCGGGAGGTGCCCGAGTCGTCGACCGTGATGTCGGCGTCACTGCCGCGACCGATCACCGTGTGGGATTGGGTCAGGGGGTAGCGCTTGCCGTTGACCTCGACCACCGGGATCCAGGCCACGCCGCCCTTGACCGTGCTGGAGTCGATCTGCACCATGCCCTCGCTGAGGCCGCGGTCGTCGGACAGGCTGATCGAGACGCCGCCGGCGAACTGGTAGCGCTGCTCACGGCCGTGCTGCTGCACCAGGCCGGTGAGTTCGTCGATGAGCGTCTGGCCGAGGGCGGACATGCGCTGGAAGTCGGCGTGGCTCATGCGGACCGTGAAGCGATTGGGCGCGAGGATGCGGTCGCGGGACACGACAGCGGCCTTCGTGTCGAGTTCGCGGCGCAGCGCCGAGGTGATTTCCACCGGCTGCAGGCCCGACTTGAAGGTCTTGGCGAAAGCACCGTTGACGGCGCGCTCAAGACCCTTTTCAAAACTATCCAGAATGCCCACAGGTCTCCCGATCCGATCCTTTCGGCTATGAGCATGTTACTTGTCTCAAGTGTTAACTCACCTGCCCGGCAACTGACGGCAGGAGTTGTCATCCTACGGGAGCGATCCTGTCTCGCCTTATCTCGGCCTGATCGCTCCCCTCCGGAAGTGGTGCCATCTCGGCTTCATCGTCTCCGTTTCCGGACCGGTTTCACGGCTCACGGCTCTCGAATGGCAAAGTGGTCCCGGAAATGCTAATCTTCAAAAGTTCGCGCGAGTGGCGGAATTGGCAGACGCGCTGGCTTCAGGTGCCAGTGTTCGAAAGGACGTGGGGGTTCAAGTCCCCCCTCGCGCACACAGGGTTGAAAGACCCCGGTCGGACAAGAAAGGCCCCCGAGCAATCGGGGGCCTTTCGTCGTTTCTGGAGTCCGTGGCGCTCAATCAGGTGGTGTGCGACGGCCGGTGCCGACGTCGCGGCCGGGGCGCCGGTGACGCGGGTGATCAGGTCGAGGCCGTTGCCGGCGCCCTGCTTCCAGGTGAGGAGTCGTGGCCGCGGATGGCCCGGGCTCGTCCCGCGCCGCCCGTGGCACTTGAGACTGGTGTTGCCCGTGGGACCACCAGGGTGGCGTGCGGCGGCGATAACGCGGCGCCCGCAACTTCGCCGAGCCGTGAGTACCGCCCCTCCGCCGGCGCGAAAAGGGGGCGATACTCACGGCTCGGCGAAGAAAAGGAAGGAGACGAGGAGGAAGAAGAAGGCGGCTGAGTCGGGGGTACGACGGGCTTACGCGGTGCCTGTTCGGATGAAGGGACCGGCTGCGCCCGTCAGACAGATCGAGCACCCAAAGAGTAGAAGATGATTCTCTCCACAGGCCTGTGGACAACTCTGTGTAGAAAATGTGAAAACAGCCGTCTGTGTGTTGTCCTGACTGGGATTCCACTTGTGGATAACTCCGCACCCACGCTGTGAAAAGTGGCATTTACAGGCCGGTGGAGTGAACACCGAAGGGCGAGGAGATGAATCCGAAAAATCGAATTAAGGTTCGGATTGCGGCGCGTCGCTCGCCGTCAACGGAGCTCCGTCAGGTAAGTGGCGAACCCGGCGCGGCGCATGGCGGCAATGATCGGTTCCGTGCCGCCGGGTTCGGCGATGGCGATCATGGCGCCGCCACCCCCGCCGCCGGTCAGTTTCGCCCCGAGGGCTCCGGCGCGGCGGGCGATGGCCACGAGCTGCTCGATCTCCGGGCTCGACACCTGCAGGGCGTTCAATAGACCCTGGTTGATGTTCATCAACTCGCCCAGTTCGGCGATGTCTCCATGCCGCAGCGCGTCCACCCCGGCCAGGACCAATGCGTCGATCTGGGCGAAGATCGAGTCGTAGCGTGCCGGGTTCTTCTGCCAGGCGGTGCGCACCAGGCTGACGGTCTGCGAGGTGAGGGCGTGCACCCCGGACAGCCCGATCACGACCGGGATCGGATAGGGCGTGACGATATCGTGGATCTCGTGCCCGCCGGCGGCATCCGTCTTTCGGAACAGGACCGGGCGGCCGAAGGTGGCGACGGTGTTGTCGATGCCCGACGGGGTGCCGTGCACGATCCGCTCGCACTCGAAGGCCAGGTTCGACACCTCGGCGTCGCTGAGCCGCAGGTCGAAGCGGCTGGCCACCGCGCGGATGACGGCCACGGCGAAGGCGGCGGACGCTCCCAGGCCGCTCGCCCGCGGCAGGTCGGAGAAGACCTCGACGCGGAGGCCCGCGGCGGGCACGCCGAGGCGCCCGGTGATCAGGGCAGCGACCCGGTGCGAGATATCCTCCCGGATCGGTTCGCGTAAGGACCCGTCCACGCTCCAGTCAGCGATCACCGGCTCAGCCGACGACGTCGTCCGGGTGGCCTCGGCCCGCACGGACAGGCCGATCGGCGCCGCGATGGCATGGTGGCCGTAGACCACGGAATGTTCGCCCAGCAGGATGATCTTGCCGTACCCGACGTGGGCATCGGGTCCCGGGGCGCCGGGGGCGACCGGAGGTTGCGCCGCGACGAGGACGGATGCCGCGGGGCGCGGCGCCGTCACGGCGGCGGGAGTCTCGGCTTCGGAGGTGCCCTCGGTCGCGGCGGCATTCTCGGCCACGGCGGAAGCCGCGGCGCCGTCGAGGGCCTGCATGATCTGCCGGGCCTTCCAGACCTTGATCTCGCCGTCGGCGATGAGTTTCTCGACCACCTCGTCGAACCTGGCTCCCTGGGCGCCGGCCGCGGCCGCCACGGCCCGCGCGTGCAGCCGCATGTGGCCGTGCTGGATGCCTCTGGTGGACAGCGCCTTGAGCGCAGCCAGGTTCTGCGCCAGGCCGACGGCCGCCATCACCTCGGCCAGTTCCCGGGCGGAGGACACGCCGAGGATGGTGCGCGCGAGCCGCACCGCGGGGTTCGACTCGACCTGGCCGCCGACCGTTCCCACCTTCAGGGGCATGGTCAGCTCGCCGACCAGCTCGCCGTGCTCGTTGACGCTCCAGTCGGTCAGCGGCGCGTAGCGCATGCCCCGCGCGGCATACGCGTGCGCGGCAGCCTCGATCGCCCGCCAGTCGTTGCCCGTGGCGAGGGCGACGGCGTCGACCCCGTTCATGATGCCCTTGTTGTGCGTGGTCGCCCGGTACGGGTCCATCGCGGCGAATTCATTCGCCAGAACGATGCCGTCGCGCACCTGCTCGCCGATGAATTCCCCGGTCGCCAGCAGCGCGTGCGGAATCACGGCCCGCGCACGCACCAGGGCGCGATCCGTGAGGTTGGAGAGAATGCGCAGGAAGACGCGCCCGCCGGTGATCTCCTCGATCAACGGCGCGAGCGCCTCGCACATCGAGTTGACGAGGTTCGCGCCCATCGCATCCCGGGTGTCCACGCTGAGATGCACGACCAGCAGCTCGCCGTTCTGCGCGGTCTCCCCGCGCAGGAACACCTCGACGCCGCGCGCGCCGCCGCCGCGGGCCGCCATGTTCGGATGCCCGCTGTCGGCCAGGGCGATGATCTCCCGGCTGCGGGCGAGTACGGCCAGGCGGGCGCCCTCGGGATCGTCGACGTCGACGACCTGGATCTGACCGATCAGCAGCGACTCGTCCGCGACGCTGGTGAACCCGCCGGCCTGGCGCACCAGCAGGGCCGTGGAACTCACCGCGGCGACGATGGACGGTTCCTCGACCACCATCGGCACCAGGTAGTCGCGCTCGTTGACGCGGAAGTTCAAGCCGAGTCCCATCGGCAGGGAGAACACTCCGATCACGTTCTCGATCAGACGGTCGGCGGTCTCCACGTCGAGGGAGGAGTCGCCGTCTCGGAGCGCGGCGTGATCGGCGTCGCTGAGGACACCGCGGTCGTGGAGCACCTGCAGGCGTTCGGGGACGGATAAACGATAGAACTTAGGGATGCGCGAGTCGCTCATTCGAGGGAACCTTCCTGCAGACCGGGGGCGGAGAAACCGAGAGGGACGACCGTGGCACCGGCGGCTTCGAGTGCCGCGGAGAGACGTTCGGTGGGTTCGCCGCTGAGGCTGAATGCCAGGCCGACGTCACCGCCGCCGGCTCCCGAGGTCTTGAAGACGCCGCCCTCCCGGTGCGCGAAGGCCTGCAGCTCGAGGTGGCGCTCCGTCACGATGCCCGCCCCGGCGTGGGCGTCGAGCAGGGCGAGTGCCGCGAAATAGTCGGCGGCCAGGCCGAGGAAACCGGCGGGATCGGCCAGGGCCGTCTCCGCTCGTGCGGCCAGGCCCGCCAGACGGGACAGGTCTGCTGCGTACCCCGCGGCATCCGTGGCGGCGTACTCGGCGACGCGGCCGACCAGCCGGGTGGTCAGGGACCCCTCGCCGGTGACGACGGCCATCAGGCTCAGTCCCGCCGGCCAGCGCAGCCGCACGGGGTCGGCGCCCGGGGTGTAGCCGATCAGTCCGCCGTAGACGCTCGCGGCGACGTCGCCGCCGCTGCCGGTGCCGTTCTGCGCGCTCCGGTGCGCCGCGTGGGCGAGCCGGAAGAGCTCCTCGCTTCCGAGGTCGAGCCCGGCGGACCGGGCCAGGGCGGCGGTCAGCGCGACGGCCACGGCGGCGCTCGACCCCAGGCCGAGCTTGTGGCCGCCCCGGGAGAACGCGGTGCTGTCGATCGAGATCCGCAGCGGGCGGACCGGCCGGGGCGCCCGGGCCAGGACGGTTTCGCGCACGGCGTCGAACAGGGTGAGCCGGGCGCGCAGCCGCGGATCGAGGCCCGCGGGCAGGGCGCCATCCGTGTTCAGGGTTAGGTTCTCGATGCCGATGCCGAGGCCGGCGGCGGTCAGCTGCCAGGCGCCGGATGCCGGGTCGTTGAGGTCGTCGATGTCGTCGATCGACACCAGGACGCGTCGGTCGACGGCCGTCAACAGGGCCGGCGCACCCTCGAGCACGGCGTACTCGCCGAGCAGGAAAAGCTTGCCGGGCGCGGATGTTCGGATCGTCACGAGCTCACTCCAGCCGGTACGCGCCCGGGCCGAGCGTGCTCATCCGTACCTCGTGCACCCCGGGGACGGCCGCCAGCGCCTGCCGCACCACTTCGGCGTCACCGGGCAGGCAGAGCACCTTGATCTGCGGCCCGGCGTCGATGGTGAAGTAGGCGGGCACGCCGCCGGAGCGCAGTTCGCGCACGGCATGCATGGCCGCCACCGTAGCGGCGTTCCAGTAGATCAGCGCGGGGCGGGTCGACAGCATCAGCGCGTGCAGCTTGAGGCAGTTGTACTCGGTGAGTTCCCCGAGCCGGGTGAAGTCGCGCGCGGCGATCGCGGCCCGCATCTCGGCGAGGTCGCCGTCGGCCGAGTCGAGCCAGGCCGGATAGAAGGGCGAGGTGGCCGCGCTCTCGACCATGCCGATCGTGGAGTTGATCGACTTCTCGCCGCGCTCGGTGATGGCCACGGCCACCGCGAGCGGCCAGGCGGACCGGCCCTGCAGCTCCTCGGCGTACGAGTCCGACCCGTCGGACGCGGTGCCGGCGTGCATCTCGGCGAAACCGCCGAAGATCGACCTGGCCGCCGAACCGGAGCCGTGGCGCGCGAGGATGGACAGCTCCCGGGCGGGCAGGGCGAGGCCGGCGGCGCCCGTGGCGGCCACGACGAGGGCGGCGAACCCGGATGCCGACGAGGCCAGGCCTGCTCCCGTCGGGAAGTTGTTCGTTGAGGAGACGACGGCGTGCTGTCCGCCGGCGGGGTGACCGGCGCTGGCGGCATACCCGCGCACCAGATCGAGCACGCGACGGACGCGGGTGGCGTCGCTGCGGCATCCGTCGAGCCAGAGCTCGTCGTCGGTGAGATCGCTGCGGAAGGTCACCCGGGTGTCGGTATAGAGGGCGTCGAGGGTGACCGAGATCGAGCCGACGGCGGGGGTGTTCAAGGTGGCGTCGCGCTTGCCCCAGTACTTGACCAGCGCGATATTGCTGTGCGCACGGGCCGCGGCGGTGGCGCCACCATTGATGAGTTGATCCACAGTGGTGCTCCGATCGAATTCCCTCGATTTTAGCGTGCCTGACCGGGGCCGCAGATCGATGTTCAGCCGCTATTCGCACAGCACATCTCAAACCGCTCCCTTCATAATGTAAGGGTGCGTTTTATGCCCGGTGTGGGTGAACGAGCACGCGAGCCGCGAAGTGGAACCTCTTGACGCCTGGAATTAGTGGATTCTCTCTGTTTGTCCCGCCGTACCGTGTGCAGTTGGAGGACTGGTGCGAGTGGAACGATCAACCCTGGAACAAGGTGCAGAACGTCGTCGGCCGCAGTTTCCGCATGCGCGGCCCCGGTCAAAGCGTGTACACGCTCGCCGCCAACGCCGTGTGGCGACTGATCCGGGACTACGACATCGACCCGACCCAGGTCGGTTTCCTGGCGCTGGGCACCGAATCCAGCAGTGACAACTCGGCCGGGGCCGTCATCGTCAAGGGCATGGTCAACGATGCCCTCAGCGCCCACGGCCTGCCGCAGCTGGCCCGGGACTGCGAGGTGCCCGAGTTCAAGCAGGCGTGCCTGGCCGGCGTCTACGGCGTCAAGGCCGCGCTGCGCTACCTGGCGACGGATGGCGCGGACCGCCAGGCGATCGTCGTCTCCGCCGACATCGCAGAGTACGCCCGCGGCGGCAGCGGCGAGCCCACCCAGGGCGCCGGCGCGGTTGCCATGCTCCTGGAGTCCGCTCCCCGCCTGCTGGAAGTGAATCTGGCCGGGTCCGGCAGCGACTCCGACTACCGCGTGGCGGACTTCCGCAAGCCGTTCGCACGTTTTCGGGGCCAGCCGCCCCGCGACGACGGGCAGATGCAGGACCTTCCCGTGTTTAACGGCCGCTACTCGACCAGCTGCTACATCGATGCCACCCATCACGCCATGGCGGCCGTGCTGCGCAAGCGCCCGGGGCGTGCCCTCGACTACTTCGACGTGGTCGAACGCGTGTTCATGCACCGCCCGTACCACCAGATGCCCGCGACCGGCTGGGTGATGGCCTACCTGTTCGCGCTGGCGGCCGACGAGGAATCGGGCCGGGACCAGCTGCGCGCCCACTGCGCCGACGCCGGCATCGACGCGGAGCTCCTGCTCGCCGAACTGTGTGCCCCCTCCCCGTTCCACGGCAACGGGGCGGAGATCGGCGAAATCACCGGCGACGTCTTCCCGCTGTCGCGCCGCCTGCGCCAGCACCTGCGCAGCACCGAACTCTGGGGCACCCTGGTGCGCGACAAGCTCGGCCTCGGCTCCGAAGCCATGCGCGACCTGGGCAACCTGTACACGGCGGCTCTGCCGGCGTGGCTCGCATCCGGCCTGCAGCAGGCCCTGGCCGACGGCCTCGAGCTCTCCGGCCAGGAGTGGCTGGCCCTGGGCTACGGCAGCGGTGACGCCGCGGAGGCGCTGCCGATGCGGGTCGTGCCGGGCTGGCAGGATGCGGCGGCCCGGATCAACTTCGAGAGCGCGCTGGACGACCCGATCGACCTCACCGAGGCGCAGTACATCGCCCTGCACGAGGGACGCCTGGGTGAGTTCGTCGCCGCTGAACCCAGCGACGTGTTCGTCGTCGACCACCTCGGCACGTCCAACGGGCCCGACTTCTACGACCAGGGCATCGAGTACTACCGCTACGTCCCACCCACTGCCTGAGAGCTCCCCGCTGCCCGAGAGTCCCCGAGCGCCCGAACCAATTCGACGGAGAACTTGCTCTAAAAAGCGGTATTTCGGCCAAAACGAAGTGATTTGGGCAGAATCTCCGTCGAATTGGTGAACTCTGCACGCCGGGCGAGCACGCCGGGCAGGCGGCGGCCGGATGCGGCGGGGGCAGTGTCAGAGGCTCTGGTGACACTGGGCGCATGACACCCTCGGTCCCCACCATCGACGACATCCTCGGTCACGTCATCCACGCGGAGCGTGAGCGCGCTACGGGAGTCAAACGACGACGGATCGACCTGGTCGAGTCACTCCTGCGCGAATGTCTAGAGACCGACGGCGAGAGGATCCTGGTCGAGCCGGATCGGGTGTTGCTCGCCGCGGAGCGGCAGTTCGAGCCGGACGGGGCCTTCACCAGGACGATGCACGCGGAGGACCTGCTCTTCGTGCTTCCCCTGTTTCTCACCTCGCCGTGGTTGCGTCCGAATCACCTGGAACAGCGCGTGCAGCTCGACCTGGCCGAGATTCTGGCCACGGCGGTGATGCGCAGCGGGCTGGTACCCAGGGAGGGGCGGCAATGCATCCTCATGGACATCCGCGGTGCGATCGACCGCGGCCGATGGGAACTCTACCGAGCTAAACGGGAGAGGCAACGGATGCGTCGGGCGGCTCAGGAAACCGCGATGGCCGAGCGGCGGGCCGCCCTAGTGGAATCGCTGAGGCCGCGCCAAAGATAGTCCTGCGGACCGTGCACGTTGCGAGTAGGTTCAGGTCATGAAACCACGAACCCGACTCCTATCCAGCGTGATCACCGTCGTCCTCGCCGCTTCGGGCGTGGGTGCTGCCGGCGACCTCCCGGCCACTGCCGCGCCCACGGCCCCGGTCAGCAAATACGTCGCCCTCGGCGACTCCTACGCGGCCGGGCAAGGCGGCGGCGGCTACCTGGACGGCTGCCTGCAGAGCCCGAACGGCTACCCGGCGCTGCTGGACGCGGTCAAGGGCATCAACCTGCTGCGCAACGTGAGCTGCAGCTCGGCGAAGACCACCGACGTCACTGCCACGCAGCTCTCCGCCCTGAACCGGGGAACCACCCTGGTGACACTGACCGTGGGCGGCAATGACCTGAACGTCGCCGGGATCGCGGCCGTCTGCGTCTCGGCGGACGCAATGACCTGCTCGAATGCCATCACCACTGCCGGCAGCCTCCTGGGTGCGCTCGCCGCTTCGCTGGCAGACACCTACGCCCAGATCGACGCGGCGGCACCCAAGGCCCACACGATCGTCACCGGCTACCCGTACCTGTTCGAACCATCCACGACAGACCCGCTGATCAACCAACTCAACGGTGCAACATTGCTGCTGAACCAAAACATTCAGGGCGCTGTCGCCCAGGCCCAGGCCGCGGGCGCGGACATCGAGTACGTCGATGTCGCCCAGGCCTTCTCCGGCCACGGGATCGGGAGCACGGACCCCTGGATCCAAATGGCCGGCCCGGATGCCTTCCACCCCACCCCCGCCGGCTATCTGGCCTACTCTGACGCCATCCGGGCGGCCCTGTAGCGTGACTGCCGCGCCTGACCCGTCGGGCCCCACTAACGAATTCGACGGAGATTTTGACGAAAACTGACCCGTATCGCTTGAAACTGGCCGTTTAGAGCAAAATCTCCGTCGAATTGGTTGGGACCCGGGGCGGAGGGACCGGGGGCGGAGGGACCGGGGGTGGAGGGACCTGGGGCGGCAGGGCGGGGACGAAGAACCGGGGACGAAGAACGGCCCCGGACAACGTGCGTCGGGGGCCGTTCCTCGTCGCGGCGAACCGCGGTGACCGGGAGCTAGTCGATCGCGTCGAAGAAATCGGCCTCGTGGGCGATCGTCGGGATCGAGGACGTGATGACGGTGCCGTCGGAACGGCGGCCACCCTCGATCGCCGCCGCTGCCGGCTGGCCCGGGTCGCGTGAGCCCTGGTGCGCGAGCGGAACCGTGACCGGCTGGCCCTCCCGAACGTGCACGGGAACGCCGCGTACGGCCAGCTTGGCCTCGTCGCCGTCTTCGACGGTGATCTCGACCTCGGTCTGGCGCACGTCGATGCGCACCCGGGTGCCCTTGAGCGTGATCCGGAAGCTGAGCCCCTCCCAGTCCACGGGCAGCCGCGGGTCGAGGGTGATGCGGCCGTTGTGGTCGCGCATCCCGCCGAAGCCGTAGACCAGCGCGCTCCACACTCCGCCGGCGGAGGCCACGTGCACGCCGTCCGCGGCGTTGTGGTGCAGGTCCGCCAGGTCCACGAACAGCCCGGAGGTGAAGTACTTCAGGGCGAGCTCGTGGTAGCCGACCTCGGCTGCGATGATCGACTGCACGACGTCGGAGAGGGTCGAGTCGCCGGTGGTGATCGGGTCGTAGTAGTCGAAGTCGGCGCGTTTCTGCTCGGCCGTGAACTGGTCACCCTGCAGCAGCAGGGCGAGCACGACATCCGCCTGCTTGAGCACCTGGAAGCGGTAGATCACCAGCGGGTGATAGTGCAGCAGCAGCGGCCGGTGAGCCGCCGGGGTCTTCGAGAGGTCCCAGCGTTCCTTCTCCAGGAACTGGGCGTCCTGCGGGTGGATGCCGAGGGTCTCGTCGAACGGGATGTGCATCGCCTCGGCGGCGAACGCCCATTCCGCGACCTCGGCCAGGTCCAGGCCGAGCCTGGCGACCATGGAGTTGTACGACTCCACATCGATGTAGCGCAGCCGCCGCACCGCCGTCACCGCGGTGCGCAGGTTCGAGCGCGCCATGATATTCGTGTACAGGTTGTCGTTGACGACGGTCGTGTACTCGTCGGGCCCGGTGACGCCGTGGATGTGGAAGACATCCTTGCCGTTGCCGCGCCAGAAGCCGAGGTCGGCCCACATGCGCGCGGTCTCCACCAGGATGTCGATGGCTTCGCGGGCGAGGAAGTCCTCGTCGCCGGTGGCCGCCACGTACTGGCTGAGCGCATAGGAGATGTCGGCGTCGATGTGGTACTGCGCGGTGCCGGCCGCGTAGTACGCGGAGGACTCGAGGCCGTTGATCGTGCGCCACGGGAACAAGGCGCCGAGCTGGTTCAGCTCCGTGGCGCGGGCCCGGGCGTGGTCAAGCATCGAGTGGCGGAACCGGAGCGCGCTGCGGGCGGCGTTCGGCGACGTGTACGTCAGGAACGGCACGACATAGACCTCGGTGTCCCAGAAGTAGTGCCCGCCGTAGCCGGAGCCGGAGACGCCCTTGGCGGACACGCCCTGGCCGTCTGCGCGCATCGATGCCTGGGCCAGCTGGAACAGGTTCCAGCGGGTGGCCTGCTGCAGCGCGGGCTGACCGTGCACGACGACATCCGTGCGCGCCCAGAAATCGGCGAGCCACTCGCGCTGCTGGGTGAGGAACACGGCGGTGCCCTCTTCGCGGGCCCGGTCGAGGGTGCGGTCGCACCGGTCGGCGAGCTCGTGCGTGGGCACGCCGGTGGAGGTGTGGTAGCTGAGCGTCTTGGTGATGCGGATGGTCTTGCCCTGCTTGGCCTTGACCCGGTAGACGTGCTTGGCGAGGTCGTCGTCGATGTGGGAGTCCACGTCGTACTCGTTCACGGTCTCGATCACGTGGTCGGCGGCGCAGGCGATCGTCATGCCCGAGTTCGTGCAGCGGAAGCCGAGGACGTAGCGGCCGTCGGACGCGCGCTTGAACCGGGGCATGAGCACCCGGTCGGTGAAGGACTCCGCCTTGCGCGGGTCGAACTTCTTGTCGGAGATCAGCTTCGACGCGTCGTACTCGCTGGCACCGTCCTGACGGTTCAGGATCTGGCTGGAGATGACGACGGATGCGTCGGCGTCGAGCATCGTGACCTCGTATTCGAGGATCGCGAGGTGGCGCTCCGTGAACGAGACCAGGCGCCGGGACCGGATCGACACGCGCTTGCCGGAGGGCGTGCGCCACTCCAGCTCGCGGGAGAGCACGCCGTCGGCGAAGTCCAGGCGGCGCTCGTAGCTGAGCAGGTCGGCGTTGGTGAGCACGAGCGGCTCGTCGTCGACGTAGATGCGGATGATCTTGGCATCCGGTGCGTTCACGATGGTCTGGCCGACGCGGGCGAAGCCGAACGCCTCCTCCGCGTGGCGGATGGGCCAGGTTTCGTGGAACCCGTTGATGAAGGTGCCGTGGGCGTGGGCGTCGCGGCCCTCATCCACGTTGCCGCGCAGGCCGAGGTAGCCGTTGCCGACGGCGAAGAGGGTCTCGGTGCGGCCCATGTCGGACCCGGAGAAATTCTTCTCCACCAGGGCCCATTCGTCGACGGGGAACCGGTTGCGGTCCAGGGGATCGGGGTTCAGGTTCATTCGCCGGCCTCCGTGGGGTGGGACGTGTTCGAGTGCACGGGGGAAGCGTCGGGCAGGAGGTCGTGGAGGTCGGGTACGACGACGTCGGCGCCGGCCTCCAGGAGGGTCTGCGCCCCGACGCCGCGGTCGACGCCGAGCACCAGGCCGAAGTTGCCGGCCCGGCCGGCCTGGATGCCGGAGTGCGCATCCTCGACCACGACGCACTCGGCGGCGGTGAGCCCGAGCAGCTTGGCGCCCAGTTCGTAGGTGTCCGGGGCCGGCTTGCCGGCGAGGCCGCGTTCGGCGGACAGCAGACCGTCGACGAGGATCTCGAAGCGGCCCCGGATGCCGGCGGCGGCGAGGGTCTTCTCCCCGTTCCGGGAGCTGGTGACGACGGCCACGGCGAGGCCGGCGGACACGACGTAGTCGAGGAACTCGATCGATCCGGGGTACGGGGTGACTCCGTCTTCGGCGAGCGTCTCGCTGAACGCCTCGTTCTTGCGGTTGCCGAGGCCGCAGACGGTGTTCAGTTCGGGGGCATCCGTCGGATCCCCGTCGGGCAGGGTGATCCCGCGGGAGGAAAGCAGGGAGCGCACGCCGTCATAGCGGGGCTTGCCGTCGATGTAGCGGAAGTAGTCGGCGTCGCTGTAGGCGGGGCTCACGCCCTGCTCCTCGAGGAACGGGGTGAACAGTCGCGACCACGCGGCCATGTGAACGTCGGCGGTGGGCGTGAGCACTCCGTCGAGGTCGAACAGAACGCCGCGCAGGGTCAGGAGGCGGTCGCGCGTTTCGGCGCACGACAGAGAATATTGCGTGGATGTCATGGGGAGCCTTGCTGGGTAGGTGCCAAAGTGGGGGGGGGGTGATCGAATCGGTCAGTAGGTCACGATCTCGATCGGGGTGGATCGTCATCATGGGCGCCAATGGCGGGGGAACGCAATTGACGACGATGCGGCCGGCTGGCGGGCAGCATGCGCCTGAATACATCATCGATCCTAAGCCCCCGGCCTGAGTGCCCGGCTTATCCGGCGAGGATGGCGTCGATCGGCCCGCTACGATTACTCAAATGATCCGCTCCGACCGGCGCGCGAACCGGCGCTTCACCCGCTCGTTCGGTCTCGTCGTCGTGGTGCTGGTGGTGCTGGTGGCGGGCCTCGCGGCAGCCGGTGCGGCGGTGAACTTCGCCCAGGCGCCCCGGCTCGCCTCCGCCGAGATCGACCTCGACCGGTCCATCGTGCACGCCGGATCCCGGCTGAGCCTCACGGCGAACCAGCCGCTCGCCGAGATCGAGGCCGGCCAGGTGTCCGTGACCCCGAAGACGGCGGTCTCGACCTCGGTGTCGGGCGCCGAACTCACGGTGCGGTTCACCGGCATCCTTCGCTACAACACCGAGTACACCGTCACGGTCACGGATGTCGCGGGGTCGGCCCGGAACGCCGCTGCCACGCTGGACTACCGGTTCACGACCCCCGATCCCGGCCTCTACGCCCTGCAGCGCGACGACCGGGTGGGGGAGGACGGGGCGAAGCTGCCGGACACCGTTCGGCGCACCACCCTGCGCGGCCGCGGCGACGGTGAGGTCGTGTTCAGCGCCCCGCGCATCCAGCAGTATGTCGCGCTGGACTCCCATCTCGCCGCCGTCACCCTGGACGACGCGGCCGCGGCCGCGATCGAGGTGGTCTCGTTCGCGGGCGGCGAGACGATCGGGGAGACGGTGCGGCTGCCCCTGCCCTCGGCTGGCACGGTCGAGAACCTGCAGGCGTCGCCCTCCAGGCACCTCATCGCCTACACCTTCACCAGCGGCCCGGCCGCAGAAGGGCGCCGTCATCAGAAGACGCCCTTCATCTACGACCTGACCGCGGAGTCCGGACTCCCGGAGGAGGTCGCCGGCGCCGACGGGCCGGCGGTGGAGGCGATGGACCTGGCGTTCGTGCCGGACACCGCCTCGCTGGTCGTGCACGACTCCGGCCACAGCCTGTTCCTGGTCGACGTGCTCGGTGACGGCGCGCTGGAGCCCCTGGGCGTGCACGCCGAGATGCGCGGCTTCGTTCCCGGCTCCCGGGCGCTGATCCTGGCCGATCCCGAGCGGGGCTCGACCCTCGACCTCGCCGACGGCGAGGTGACGCCCTTCGAGCTGGCGCCCAGCCCGCTCGACGAGGCCGCGTACCCCGGCAAACTCATCCTGCTGAACGAGCAGGGGCGGTACGCGCGGCTGTACCTGCAGGAGAGCACGGGAATCAACGACCTCATCTCCCTGATCGCCGTCACCGACGATGACGGTTCGAACGTGGTCTTCACGCCCGCGTCGGAGTCCTCCCGTGTGCGCGACGTCTGCGCCTCCCCGAACGGCCAGTACCTCGCGGTCGAAACGATTGCGGGCAGCGGACGGGCCGACGCCTACCGGCAGGTGCCCGCGTTCTCCGGCATGAGCACCACATTCGTCGACCTGGCCACCGGCACCAGCACGCGCAGCGTGTCCGGCTTCATGCCGGACTGGTGCACTGGATGAGGCCCGGTCGCTTCTGACCCGTGGACTCCGGCAGAGGCTCGCGCGGAGGGGTTTACTGGAGGGGACGAAAGGACGGAGGTCGGCGGTGTGCGGTCGATTCGCGATGGATGGCACGGTGTACCAGCTGCTGGACTTCCTGGTTGCGGAGCAGCAGCTCGACCCGAAGCAGCCCGGCGCGCAGCCGGCCACGCTCGCAGAGCGACAGCCGCACTACAACATCGCGCCGACGAACGAGGTGCCGGTGATGCGTGAACGTCACGGTGATCGAGAGGTCGCGGACGTGCGCTGGGGCATGGTCGCGCCCGGATCGCCGACCTTCGGCGGCGGGAAGCCGGTCTTCAACGCGCGGATCGAGTCTGTCGACCGGCTCGGCCTGTTCAAGAATCCGTTCCTGAAGTCACGCTGCATCGTCTTCGCCACCGGCTACTACGAGTGGGAGCAACAGGAATCGGGCAAGCAGCCGTACTTCATCCGGGAGCCGCAGCATCCGCTGGCGATGGCGGGAATCGTGTGCGCCTGGCCGGATCCGTCCCTGGCCGAGAAGGATCCGCGCCGGTGGCGGCTGTCGATGTCGATCATCACCCGCGACGCGCGCGTCGCGCCGGGCCTCGAGCCTCGCCCGGATGCCGGCGGCCCTGTGGGCAGGCTCCTACGACGCGTGGCTGGGCGACGGCCTCGGCGCGAAGGAGCTGCTGGGGATGCTCGAGAGCGACTCGGCCGCCATCGCGGGCCAATTGGACTGCTACCCGGTGTCCACATCGGTGAACCGGGTCGAGCTCCAGGCGGGCGTGCCGAACGGCGGCCCTGACCTGATCCGCCCCCTCTGACGCCCGCGCCGAGCCGGACCGCCCCGCGTCGGCCCGCCTCGCGTCAGACCGCCGGGACCTCGACCGCCGCGGCGGCGGCCAGGCGCAGCCAGGTGTCGACCACGGTGTCCGGGTTCAGGGACACGGAGTCGATGCCCTCCTCGACCAGCCACTCGGCGAAGTCGGGGTGGTCGCTCGGACCCTGGCCGCAGATTCCTACGTACTTGCCGCGGGCCTTGCAGGCCGCGATCGCCATGCTCAGCAGCTTCTTGACGGCGGGGTCACGCTCGTCGAAACCGCCGGCCACGATCGCGGAGTCCCGGTCCAGGCCGAGGGTCAGCTGCGTCATGTCGTTGGAGCCGATGGAGAACCCGTCGAAGTGGTCGAGGAACTCGTCGGCCAGCAGCGCATTGGCCGGCAGCTCGCACATCATGATGATCTCGAGGCCGTTCTCACCCCGGCGGAACCCGTTCTCGGCCAGCAGGTCGATCACTCCGCGCGCCTCGTCCAGGGTGCGCACGAAGGGGATCATCAGCTTGACGTTGGTGAGTCCCATCTCGTTGCGCACGAACGAGAGCGCCTCGCACTCGAGGTCGAAGCAGTCCCGGAAGGACGGCTCCAGGTAGCGTGACGCCCCGCGGAAGCCCAGCATCGGGTTCTCCTCGTGCGGTTCGTAGGCCGGGCCGCCGATCAGGTTGGCGTACTCGTTCGACTTGAAGTCGCTCATCCGCACGATCACGGTTTCCGGCGCGAACGCGGCCGCGATGGTGGCGACACCCTCGGCCAGCCGCTTGATGTAGAACTCCCGCGGGCTGCCGTAGGCGGCGATGCGGGTGTTGATCTCTGCGGCGACGTCGGCCGGCTGGTCCGCGAGGTTCAGCAGCGCCTTTGGGTGGATCCCGATCTGGCGGTTGATGATGAACTCGAGCCGGGCCAGGCCGACGCCGTGGTTGGGCAGCTGGGCGAACGTGAACGCCTGCTCGGGCGTGCCGACGTTCATCATCACCTTGACCGGCGCCGGCGGCAGCAGGGTGAGCGCGGTCTCCTCGATGCCGAAGTCGAGGATGCCCTCGTAGATCAGGCCGCTCTCGCCCTCGGCGCAGGACACCGTCACCTCGAGGCCGTCGGACAGGACGTCGGTGGCCGTACCGGTGCCGACGACCGCGGGGATGCCGAGTTCGCGGGCGATGATCGCCGCGTGGCAGGTGCGGCCACCGCGGTTGGTCACGATGGCGCTGGCGCGCTTCATGATCGGTTCCCAGTCCGGGTCGGTCATGTCCGCGACGAGCACATCCCCGGTCGTGAAACTCGCCATCTGGTCGATGGACGAGAGGATGCGCACCGGCCCGGCGCCGATCCGCTGGCCGATGGCGCGGCCCTCGACGAGCACCTTGCCGGTCTCATGCATCTTGAACCGGCTCATCGAGACCGCGGACGCCCGCGACTGCACCGTCTCCGGGCGCGCCTGGAGGATGTAGATGCCGCCGTCGAGGCCGTCTTTGCCCCACTCGATGTCCATCGATCGCCCGTAGTGCGCCTCGATCGCCAGCGCGTGGCGGGCGAGCTCCTCCACGTCGGCGTCGGTGATGCTGAACAGGTTGCGCTGGCGGGCCTCCACCGGCACGAAGTCGATGGTGCGGCCGATTTCACGGTTCTGCGTGAACGTCATCTGCAGCGCCTTCTCGCCGAGGGTGCGCTTGAGGATGGAGGGCCGTCCGGCCAGCAGGGCCGGCTTGTAGACGTAGAACTCGTCCGGGTTCACGGCGCCCTGCACGACGGCCTCGCCGAGTCCGTAGGAGGAGGTGATGAAGACCGCGTCCCGGAACCCGGATTCGGTGTCCATGGTGAACATGACACCGGAGGATCCGATGTCCGCGCGCACCATGCGCTGGATCCCGGCGGAGAGGGCCACCTCGGCGTGCTCGAAGTTGTGGTGCACCCGGTAGGCGATGGCACGGTCGTTGTAGAGCGAGGCGAAGACATCCTTGATCGCCGGCAGGATGTTCTCGATCCCGCGCACATTCAGGAACGTCTCCTGCTGGCCGGCGAAGGACGCATCGGGGAGGTCCTCGGCCGTGGCGCTGGAGCGAACCGCCCAGGACAGCTCCTCCGAGCCCTCGTGCTTGCCGACCAGGGTCGCGTAGGCGGCCCGGATCTGAGCCTCGAACTCGGGCAGGAAGGGGGTGTCGCGCATCAGGGTGCGAATCTCCTGGCCGGCGGCGGCCAGCTCGGTGACGTCGTCGATGTCGAGGCCCCGCAGGCGCTCGATGATCCTCCGGTCGAGGCCGGAATCGGCCAGGAACCGGCGGTACGAGTCGGCCGTGGTGGCGAAGCCGTCTGGCACCTTGACCCCGGCGGACGTCAGGTTCTGCACCATCTCACCCAGGGAGGCGTTCTTGCCTCCCACGCGATCCAGGTCGGTGAGTCCGATTTCTGAAAACCAGAGGATGTCCGTCGTCATGTTTCTGCTCCCTTGCAGGTGTGCGGCCAGGGGTGCGGCCGCGAGGTGAGGTGGCTCGTCGTCGTGGGCGAGTCCCTGCTTCCATAGTGTCAGGTGCCTCAGCGCTTGAGTTTCATCTGCTGCAGGATTGTGGCGGACATCTCCTCCACCGACATGCTCGCCGAGTTGAGGAACGGAATGCCGTGGGAGGCATACAGTCGCTCCGCGCTGCGCAGTTCGAACCCGCACTGGCGCAGGGACGCGTAGGGTGACCCCTCCCGCCGCTGTGTGCGCACCTGGCTGAGCCGCAACGGGTTGGTGGTGAGGCCGAAGCACTTGTCCACGAAGGGGCGCAGGGGCTTGGGCAGACCCTCGCGCTCGAAGTCCTCGTCGACCAGAGGGAAGTTCGCGGCGAAGATCCCGTGCTGCAGGGCCAGGTACATCGTGGTGGGCGTCTTGCCGCACCGCGAGGGCGCCACCAGGATGATCTGGGCCTTCTCCAGGGCGCGGAGGCTCTGGCCGTCGTCATGTTCCATGGCATATTCCACCGCGGTCATACGTGACTGGTAGCGGGCGGCGTTGCCGAGTCCGTGCGCCCGCCCCGGCTCGTTGCTGGCCCGGGTGGCCAGGGCCTGCTCCAGCTGGCCCAGATAGGTGCCGAGCAGATCCACCAGGGTGCCGGTGCACTCGGCCAGGGTATGACGGATGGAGCTGGTCACGACCGTGGAGAACACGATCGGCTTGTGGCCGCCGTGCGCGGCCACGCCGTCGATGGTGGCGACCACGGACTGTGCCTGGGCCACGTCCATGATGAAGGGGATGGTGGTGCGGTCGAAGTCGATCTCCGGGAACTGGGTCAGCAGGGTGTTCCCCAGCGTTTCCGCTGTGATGCCCGTGCTGTCCGAGAGGAAGAAAACCGGGACTGGATCGACGTTGGTCATAGTCGCATTCTCCACCCGCCGGCCCCGTTCGCCGGATTCGGCACCCCGGCCCTAGACGGCCGGGCCGCGCAGGCCCATGCTGGGCGCATGACGACAACAGAGGACGAACCGAACGACCTCGAGGTGCAGGCCGAGGTCAGCGACGAACTGAACTGGATGCCGGGTCTCGACCCGGCCCATATCGGCGTCTCCGTCAACGACGGGGTCGTGACCCTGGCCGGAGAGGTCAGCAACCACGCGGAGCGGATCGCCGCGACCGAGGCGGCGCTGCGCGTGCGCGGCGTGACCGCCGTCGCCGACGACCTCACGGTGCGCTCCTCGGCGGTCGCCGAGCACACCGACACCGAGATCGCCCGTGCCGTGCAGAACGCGCTCTCCTGGGCGGCCGGCATCCCCCGGGACGCGGTGAAGGCCGAGGCGCGGGACCACATCGTGACGCTGTCCGGCACGGTCGACTGGAACTACCAACGAGAAGCCGCCCGCGCAGCCGTGGAGCGCATCTCGGGGGTGCACCTCGTCGACAGCCGGATCGGCCTGACGAGGCGCCCGTCGGCTACCGACACGGAGGAACTGATCCACAAGGCCATCCTGCGCAGCGCCCAGCTCGACGCCGACAACATCGCGGTCGGCATCCAGGGCAGCGAGGTGACGCTCACCGGCTCGGTGCGGTCCTGGGCGGAGAAGAAACAGGCCGGCAAGGCCGCCTGGCGGTCGCCGCACGTGTCGGAGGTGCACAACCACCTCACGGTGCGCGCTTTCTGAGCATCCGTCGGCGAAGTCACAGGACGGAGAGTTGCTGTTCTCGCGTCGGTCGCAGCAGACTGAAGTGCCGGGCCCGGACCGATTCGTGCGCCGGTAGCTAAGGAACCCATCACATGACTGAACCGAGCGATTCACGCGTCGGCCTCTACATCGACTTTGACAACATCGTCATCTCTCGATACCAGCAACTGCACGGCCGCAATGCCTTCCAGCGCGATGGCATCCGCAATTTCGACAGATCGAGCGCTGCCTCCGACCCCCTGGTCACCACGCGGCTGAACGCCGCGACGGTCGACTTCAACGCGATCATCGACTTCGCCGCGTCATTCGGAACCCTGGTCGTCAACCGGGCGTACGCCGACTGGTCGGTGCCCGTCAACGCGAGCTACCAACGCCAGCTCATGTCCCGAGCCGTCGACCTCACCCAGCTGTTCACGACGACCACGCGGGGAACGAAGAACGGTGCGGACATCCGTCTCGCCGTCGACGTGGTCGAAGACCTGTTCCGGCTGCCCGACCTCACCCACATCATCATCGTCGCGGGGGACTCCGATTACATCGCCCTCGCCCAGAAGTCGAAGAGGCTCGGCCGCTTCGTCGTCGGCATCGGAGTCGCCGGGTCGACGAGCACCTCGCTCGCGGCCGCCTGTGACGAATTCGAGGACTATGACTCCCTGCCGGGAATCGCGAAGGTGACCGCCACCGCGGCGGCCGCCGCTGTGACCGCGCCGGTGACGGCGGAGAAGCCCCCGTCGGGCAGGGCGGCGCCGGAACCCGAGGTGGCCGGGCCCCAGACGACCCCGATCCCGGTGCGCCAGTTGACGACGATCCCGATGTTCTCGCACACCGACGATTCGCAATACGACGAGCCCGAACCGGCCGATGACACCGACCCGCAGACCATCGCGACGAAGCTCCTCGTGCGGGCCCTGCAGATCGGTCACGCGAAAGGCGACGCCGACGAGTGGCTGAACACCGGATCGGTGAAGAACCAAATGCGCCGGATGGACCCCTCATTCAACGAGAAGCCGCTAGGCTTCCGTTCCTTCACCGACTTCCTCTCCTCGCGCGGCGACGTGGCCGAACTGGACGAGGATGGGCCGCAGCGGCTGATCCGGCTGCGTCCGGAGGCGAACACCGGACGCTGAGGACGGGCCGCGGCAGCGCTCTGGCAGGACATCCCCAAGGGGCATAACGTGGCGGCATGGAGCACGACCACGCTGAGATGGACCATGCCGCCCCCGGCCCGCCCGGGCACTCCGGGCACTCCGGGCACGCCGGGCACGCGGGGCACGGCGACCACGTGGCCCGGTTCCGCCGCCTGTTCCGGGTGATGCTGGTCTTCACCGTTCCGGTCGTCTGGTTCAGCCCCATGTTCGCCATGCTCGTGGGCTACCGCCTGCCCGGCCTGCCGGGGATCGAATGGATCTCACCGGTGCTGGGCACGGTGATGTACGTCTGGGGCGGCCGGCCGTTCCTCACCGGAGCCGTCTCGGAGCTGCGGGCGCGCACGCCGGGCATGATGCTGCTGATCGCGCTCGCGATCACGGTGGCGTTCGCCGCATCGTGGGGGGCGAGCCTCGGTATCCTGGCCCCCGAACTCGACTTCTGGTGGGAACTGGCGCTGCTGATCACGATCATGCTGCTCGGCCACTGGATCGAGATGCGTTCGCTCGCGCAGACCTCCACCGCCCTCGAGTCCCTGGCCGCCCTGCTGCCCGACCAGGCGGAGCGGGTGGTCGGCGACGAAGTGGTCGTGGTCTCCCCGACCGAGCTTTCCGTGGGCGACCTCGTGATCGTGCGGCCGGGCGGGCGCGTGCCCGCCGACGGCGAGGTCACGGAGGGCACGGCCGACGTCGACGAGTCGATGATCACGGGCGAGTCGCGGCCCGTTCGCCGCGGGCCGGGCGGGCAGGTCGTCGCCGGCACCGTCGCCACCGACTCGGCCCTGCGGGTGCGGGTCACCGCGGTGGGCGAGGACACGGCGCTGGCCGGCATCCGGCGCCTGGTCGCGGAGGCCCAGGGCTCGTCCTCGCGCGCGCAGCGGATCGCCGACCGGGCCGCCGGGTGGCTGTTCTGGTTCGCGCTGGGCACCGGCCTGCTGACCGCGGCCGTCTGGACCCTGGTGGGCACCCCCGAGACCGCGATCGTGCGCAGCCTGACGGTGCTGGTGATCGCCTGCCCGCACGCGCTCGGGCTTGCGATTCCGCTGGTGGTGTCGATCGCGACCGAGCGGGCCGCGAGGGGCGGCGTGCTGGTCAAGGACCGGCTGGCCCTGGAGAGCATGCGCCTGGTCGACGCCGTCCTGTTCGACAAGACCGGCACGCTGACCCGGGGCGAGCCGACTCTCACTCGCCTCGCTGCCCCCGCCGACGCGTCGCCGACGGATGCGCTCGCGCTCGCCGCCGCCGTGGAAGCCGACAGCGAGCATCCGCTTGCCCGCGCCATCGTGGCCGCGGCCCGGTCCCGTGCGCTCGAAGTGCCGCGGGCCACCGGGTTCCAGGCGTCCGCGGCCGTCGGGGTGACCGGGTTCGTCGACGGGCGGCAGGTGAGCGTCGGCGGCCCCGGACTGCTGCGGCGGCACCACCGGGCTCCGCTGCCGGAGACGGAAGCATGGGCCGGGGAGGGCGCCATCGTCCTGCACGTGCTCCGGGACGGTGACGTGGTCGGCGCGATCGGGCTCGCCGACGAGGTGCGGGCGGAATCCCGGCAGGCCGTGGACGCGCTGCACGCGGAGGGGATCGAGGTGGTGATGA
Organism: Cryobacterium sp. TmT2-59; assembly: GCF_004403545.1. Classification (NCBI taxonomy): domain Bacteria; kingdom Bacillati; phylum Actinomycetota; class Actinomycetes; order Micrococcales; family Microbacteriaceae; genus Cryobacterium; species Cryobacterium sp. TmT2-59. The sequence goes on from NZ_SOGM01000081.1 coordinate 35,655, forward strand.
TCACCGGCGACGCCGAACCGGTGGCCCGGTCGGTCGCAACCGAACTGGGCATCGACCGCGTGTTCGCGGGGGTACGGCCCGAGAACAAGGCCGCGAAGGTGGCCGAACTGCAGGGGGAGGGCCGCACGGTCGCGATGGTCGGGGACGGCGTCAACGACGCGCCGGCGCTGGCCCAGGCCGATGTCGGCATCGCGATCGGAGCCGGCACGGATGTCGCCATCGCCTCGGCCGGCGTGATCCTCGCCAGCGACGACCCCCGGTCGGTGCTCTCGGTGATCGAGTTGTCCCGCGCGAGCTACCGCAAGATGCGCCAGAACCTGTGGTGGGCGGCCGGCTACAACCTGCTGGCCGTGCCGTTGGCCGCCGGGGTGCTGGCCCCGGTGGGTTTCGTGCTGCCGATGGAGGTCGGGGCGCTGCTGATGTCCGCGTCGACGGTGGTGGTCGCCGTGAACGCGCAGCTGCTGCGCCGCCTCGACCTGCGGCCGGAGACCAGCACCCTTTCCGCGCTCGGTGCGCGGCGATAAAATCGCGCCATGACTGCTCGCCCGGAGGACTACCGCGCAGCGCTGGAGCGGGCTCGGGTGCACGCGATGGATTGGCTCGCCTCCGTTCCCACCCGGCCCGTCGGCCCCCGGCTGGATGCCGACGCGCTCGTCGCCGGCTTCGCTGCGCCCCTGCCGGATCAGCCGACCGACCCGGCCCAGGTCGTCGACGAGCTGGCCGCCCTGGCCGAACCCGGGCTGATGGCGATGCCGTCCGGCCGGTTCTTCGGCTGGGTGATCGGCGGCACGCTGCCGGCCGCCCTGGCCGCGGACTGGCTCGTCAGCGCCTGGGACCAGTACGCGGGCATGCGGTTCGCGACGCCGGCCACTGCGGCCGCCGAGGAGGCCGCGGGCGGCTGGATCCTCGACCTGCTCGGGCTCCCCGCCGGGGCCGACGTGGGCTTCACCACGGGCGCCACGATGGCCAACTTCACGGGTCTGGCCGCTGGGCCGGACCACGTGCTCGGCCGGGCCGGCTGGGATGTCGCCGTCAACGGGCTGGCCGGATCGCCGCGCGTGAAGGTCTTCGTGGGCGAGGAACGGTACGCGGTGATCGACCAAGCCCTGCGCTACCTGGGCCTCGGCGCGCCCATCGTGGTGCCGGCCGACGACCAGGGCCGGATGCGTCCTGACGCCCTGGCCGCCGCGCTCACCGGGGTCACGGGGCCCGTGATCGTCTGCCTGCAGGCCGGCAACCTGCACTCCGGCGCCTTCGACCCGGTCGGCGAACTCGCCGCCCTCGCCCGGCAGCACGGAGCCTGGGTGCACGTGGACGGCGCGTTCGGCCTCTGGGCCGCGGCCAGCCCGCGCTATCGGGAGCAGCTGGCCGGACTCGACACCGCCGATTCCTGGGCCACCGACGCGCACAAGACCCTCAACGTGCCCTACGACTGCGGCATGGCCATCGTGGCCCGCCCCGCCGATCTGAGGACCACGTTCGGGGTGCACACGAGTTATCTGGTCGCGGATGAGCGCGGCCCGGGCGATCCGCACGAGAAGGTGCCCGAGCTCTCGCGTCGGGCCCGCGGCGTGCCGGTCTGGGCGGCCCTGAGATCGCTGGGCCGGTCCGGTACCGTGGCGCTGGTGGAGCGCCTGGCCGACCAGGCCGGGGCCATCGCCGACGGGTTGGGGCGCATCCCGGGCGCCGAGGTGCTGAACGACGTGGTGTTCACCCAGGTGTGCGTGAGTTTCGGTGACGACGAGAGCACCCGCCGGGTGACCGAGGCGCTGCTCGCCGAGGGAGTCACCTGGATGTCGGGCTCCCGCTGGCACGACAGAGACGTGCTGCGGGTATCGGTGAGCAACTGGTCGACGGATGCGGAGGACGTCGCCCGCTCCGTCGAGGCGGTGGAGCGAGCCCGCGCCGCGGTCTCCCTACCCACCGAAAAGCGTATGCCAAAACGAGAATATTAGGCGGCCGTCCAGGCAATCCGTCATCTGATCAGGCCCCGGTCCGGGCGGCGATTCGCCTGATACTCGACGCCCACGGCCGGTGCCCCGGTTGGAACGGGGCCGCACGACGGTCGTAGGATCGAGGCAACAAGGATTGCCATCGGTTGCCGGCTGCGCTGGACGTACCGGCAGCTGGAGGAATATACAAGTGCTCTCTCAACCACGGATCGTCATTGTCGGCGGCGGAATCAGCGGATTGGCGACAGCGCACTACCTGCATCGCCGGCTCGGCGCGGACGTGCAACTCAGTCTGGTCGAGGCCGGGCCCAGGCTCGGCGGCAAGATCGCGACCGAGCAATTCGGCGGGCACCTGGTCGACGTCGGACCCGACGCCCTGATGGTGCGGGCGCCCGTGGCGGCGGCACTGATCGAGGACCTCGGTCTCAGTGATCTTGTCGTGGCCCCGGCCGGGTCCGGCGCCCGGATCTGGTCGCGCGGCGCGCTGCGCCGCCTCCCGGCCGGCACCCTGTTCGGTATCCCCGACCGGCTGCTGCCGCTGATGAAATCGCGACTGCTCTCGCCCCTCGGCCTGGCGCGCGCGGCCCTTGACGTCGTGCTCCCGACCCGGGCGGCGCTGCCGGAGGACCCCACAATCGCCGAACTGGTGCGGCCCCGGATGGGCGGGCAGGTTTTCGACCGGCTCGTGGACCCGCTCCTGGGCGGCGTCCACGCCGGCCGGGCCGACGAGCTCAGTGCTCGCAGCACCGCACCGGATATCGAGGCACTGGGCCGGGCCAACCGCAGTCTCTATCTCGGCCTGCGCCGCCGCCGGCGGAACGCGCCGAAACCGGCCGGAACCGGCGGCGCTGCCCTCGTAACCCTGGTCGGCGGGCTGGCCCGCCTGATCGACGCGCTGGCCGACCGCGTGGCGGGCGATGACGTGCGTCTGGGCAGTGCCGCGGTATCCGTGACACGGGACGAGAACGGCACCGGCTACCTGGTCGCGTTGGAGGATGGGACCGTCTTTCCGGCCGATGCGGTCGTGCTCGCCATCCCCGCATTCGTGGCCGCCGGCATGATCGCCGCCGAGGCGCCGGATCTGGCGGCCGCACTCGGCGGCATTCCCTACGTCGACGTGGCCACGATCTGTCTGGCCTACCCGCACTCCGCGGTGGCTCACGACCTCGACGGCACCGGTTTCCTGGTGCCGCCAGAAGAGGGTCGCCTCATCGTCGGCTGCACCTGGTCCAGTGTCAAGTGGCCGCACCTTGCCGATGAGAACACCGTCCTCATCCGCTGCATGGTGGGCCGGCGCCGTGACCAGCGTTGGGTGGGCTTCGATGACGATACCCTGGTCAGCCAGGTGCACGCCGAGCTGGTGGAGGCGATGGGCCTGACCGGGCGCCCGACCGAACAGCACATCGAACGGTGGCCGCAGGGAATGCCGCAGTACGTCGTCGGCCACCAGGCTCGGCTCGCGGCCGCCGAGGAGGCACTCGGCCGGCTGCCCGGGATCCGCCTGACCGGCTCCGCCTACCGCGGGGTCGGGCTGGCCAGCTGCGTGGCGGACGCAGAGCGCACCGCCGACAGCATCGCGCAGGTCCTGTCCGATGCGCGTGCCCGGAGCGAGGCGTCCGCATGAGCGGGCTGAGCATCCCGCTCGGGGAGACCGCCGTGCTGCCGGCCGTGCCGGCCGCGCGTCGTGGCAAGGGGCCGGACTACGCGAAGCGCCCGATGCTGGTCTTCTGGGAGACGACCCGCGCCTGCGCGCTCGCCTGCAAGCACTGCCGGGCCAGCGCCGACATGCAGGCCCTTCCGGGCGAACTCACCACCGCGCAGGGCCGGGACCTGATCGACCAGGTGGCGGGCTTCGGCCGACCGTATCCGATTCTGGTGCTCACCGGCGGCGATTGCCTGATGCGGCCCGACCTGTTCGAGCTCGTCGACTACGCCACCGGGTTGGGACTGCCCACGGCGCTCTCCCCGTCCGTCACCCCCACCCTCACCCCCCTGATGATCGACCGGATCGTGGCGAGCGGGGTCAAGGCGGTGTCGATCAGCCTCGACGGCGCCGTCGCGGCGACCCATGAGGGTGTGCGCGGGATTCCGGGCCACTTCGACGACACCGTGCGCGCCATCCGTGCCCTCGCAGCGGCCGGACTCACCGTTCAGGTGAACACGACCGTCATGCGCGCCAACGTGGGCGAGCTCGCGGATGTCGCGGCCCTGATCAAGAAGGCGGGCGCGGCCATCTGGGAGGTCTTCTTCCTGGTGCAGGTCGGCCGAGGCGTCTCGACCGAAGCCGTCACCCCGGCCGAGCACGAGGACATCTGCCATTTCCTCTTCGATGCCTCCCAGCACGGCTTCATCGTGCGCACGGTCGAGGCTCCCTTCTTCCGTCGCGTCGTCGCCCGGCGCCGCGCCGGCGACCCGGCGCCGGCAAGCGAGCGGTACCGCGCGCTGTCCGCCAGGCTCGAAACCCTGATGGGACCGCCCGCCGGCCTGCCGCGCGCCCAGACCGCGTCGACCCGCGACGGCAAGGGCATCGTATTCGTCGCCTACGACGGCGAGGTCTACCCCGCCGGTTTCCTGCCCCTCGGCCTCGGAAACGTGTGCACGACACCCCTGGCCGAGATCTACCGGGACAACGCGCTGCTCAAGCAGATCCGGGCCACCGAGTTCAGCGGGCGCTGCGGCCGGTGCGAGTACGCCGACCTGTGCGGAGGATCCCGGGCCCGCGCGTTCGCGGACAGCGGCGACCCTCTCGGCGAAGACCCCGCGTGTCCTTTCCAACCTGGCGCGGCGGCCCCGGCGGCCGTCGGTGCCGGCGCCTAGCGGCGGGATGAGCGCCGAACCGCTCCCGTACCGGTACGACGCCATCCTGCTCGTCGGATTCGGCGGCCCGGAGGGCCAGGACGACGTCATCCCTTTCCTCCGAAATGTCACCCGGGGCCGGGGCATCCCGGAGGCCCGCCTCGAGACCGTGGCGACGCACTACCGCGCCGTCGGCGGCGTGAGCCCGGTGAACGCCCAGAACCGTGCCCTCCGGGCGGCGCTCGAGGCCGAACTCGCCGCACGCGGCGTCAACCTCCCGGTGTACTGGGGCAATCGCAACTGGGAGCCGTACCTGCCCGGCGAGGTCGCCGCCGCCGTTCTCGACGGGCACACCCGGCTGCTCGCCCTCACCACCAGCGCGTACAGCTCCTACTCGAGCTGCCGCCAGTATCGCGAGGACCTCTCCGAGGCGTTGCCCACCGGTATCGGCGGCGTGCAGCTCGACGCCGTGCGCCCCTACTTCGACCACCCCGGCTTCGTCGCTCCCTTCATCGAGGGCGTGCGGGAGGCCCTGGCCCGGTTCACCCGGCGGGGCATCTGCGTCGCCGACACCCACGTTCTTTTCACGACCCACTCCATTCCGATCGCGGATGCCGTGCGCAGCGGCCTCCCGGATCGCGATCTCGGCCCCGGCGGCGCCTACGAGGCCCAGCATCTGGCGGTCGCGGCGGTGGTCATGGCTGCACTGCCCGTCGCTGACCCCGATGCTCAATGGCCGCCCGCACCCGCCTGGTCGCTGGCCTTCCAGTCCCGGTCGGGCCCGCCAGACATGCCCTGGCTCGAACCCGACGTCAATGACGCGATCGAGCGCCTTGCCGCGGCCGGAACCCGGGCCGTGGTCGTCGTGCCGCTGGGCTTCATCTCCGATCACATGGAGGTGGTGTGGGACCTCGACACCGAGGCGGCCGCGACCGCACACCGAGTGGGAATCGAATTCCTGCGGGTGCCGACTCCGGGCGTTCACCCGGCCTTCGTCTCGGGACTCGTCGACCTGCTGCTGGAGCGCCTGGCACCTGGGCCGGCCTCGCCGCGCGCCGCGCTGACCGCCCTCGGGCCGTGGCCCGATGCCTGCGCCGCGGGCTGCTGCGCGAAGGGCGCAGCCGGCGGGCGGCCACGGCAGCATTAGCAGTACGCTCGGCACAGGGCTAAGCAGGGAGTTCCGTGACCCATCCGTATCCGTTGCATGTGGCCATCCGGGCCCAGTGTTTCTGCTGCCAGTCTCTGCAGCCGTTCACGTTCACCTCGCCGACCGACCAGGTGGTGTGTGCGTCGTGCCTGCACCACCTCGGGCCGGAGAAGGCTGAACGCCGCGACGCCGAACACATCAAGCTCTGGGTCGGCCAGTATGCGGACCAGCAGGAGAACCACCGCAAGTTCGCGGAGAAGTCGGCGGTGGTGGACGCTGAGCAGCAGGCGGTGATCGACGGCCTCGCCGCCCAGGTGGCGGAGCTGCGCGGCGTCGTGGCCGGCCAGTTCGACCGGACGAAGAGCGACGGGGTGCGCGCCCTCCTCGAGAGCGACCTGGTGCGGCGCGCCGAGCGCAAGACCGTGCTGGCGCAGCGCCAGATCGACTGGGCGATGGCCGTGCTCTGGCGGGTCGGACAGCTGCACCACGCCGACCCGGCGAAGCCGACGGTCTGTGCCTGCGGCCGAAGCGCGTCCGCCTGCGCCGAGGGCCGGGCGCTCGACCCGCAACGGCAGGCCGTGCTCGACTGGGAGAAGAAGAACGTCGCCCTGCTGCACGCCGGAGCCCGGCACGCCCTCCCCGAGGACCACCCCGAGGTGACGGCCGCCCAACGACGGCTCTGAGGGGTGCGGGCCGCCGTCAACGCCTCAGACGTGTCGGTTCACCGCCGCCGCCGCCCCGGGCCTACTCTGAAGCCATGGAACTTCTGTTCAACACCCTGCACATTGTCTCCGCCGTCTTCATCGTCGGCCCGATGGCCATCCTGCCCATGACGGCGATGCGCTCCATGCGCGCCGGGGAAGCCGGACAGGTCGCCGCGCTGGCGAAATCGGTCTACCTGTTCAGCCTGCTGTCCGTGCTGGTGGCGTTCTTCGGCTTCGGCGCGTTGGGCATGGCGGACGCGGACGAGGGCTTCTCCTTCGGCTCCACCTGGGTCTGGCTGTCGATCGTGCTGTACGTGATCGCCCTCGCGATCAACCTGTTCCTGGTGGTCCCGGCGATGCGCTCCGCCGCCGAGGCACTGAGTACAGAGGCACTGAGTACGAACGCCATGCCCGCCACCGGCACCAAGATCGCCGGCTACTCCCGCGTGGCCATGGGCTCCGGCATCGCGTCGCTGCTCCTCGTGCTCATCGTCGTGCTGATGGTCTGGAAGCCGTAGCAGCCACCCGGTCCGGCCGCTTCGGCCGCTTCGGCCGCCCGCCCCGCGTCTAGTCCAGGTCGTCCAGCGAGACGAGTCCGTCGTGGCGGCGCCCGTCGAAGATGATCGACGGAATCTTCACGGTGTGGATGCTCTCTTCGACCAGCTCCGTGTTCGCGGCGATGATGCCGGCCACCTCGTCGGAGGCGGCGACGGATGCCACCTCGGCGACCTGCGCCGGGCTCAGGCCGAACTCGGCTGACCAGTCCTGGAGCAGTGCGGTGGCCACGGCGGGGTCTGCGCCGTTGATCACGCTCTGCCAGGACACGCCCGCCTCGTTCTTCTCCGTGTAGATCCGGCTGAGGATCTCCCAGTCGACCGGTGTCTTCGCGCCGTCGAGCGGGTTCAGGCGCAGGGCCTCAAGGTACTGCGTGACGAGCAGCGAGTTCTTGAACTTGTAGCCGTCCTCGGATGCGATCGGGTAGGCGATGTAGGTGAGGTTCTGCTTCTGGTCGAAGCCGGCCTTCTCGATGTTCTGGAAGAGCTGCAGGCAGTAGGTGCAGCCGGGGTCGATGACCTCGAGCGCCGTTTCCTTCTTCTCGTCGAACGGGTTCAGGTAACTGGCGTTGGCGGGCAGGTAGTCTTTCGCGTCCCAGTTCTGCATGCGGGCGGGAATGGCCGAGAACGTCTTGCCGAGGCTGGCGAAGTCGTTGCCGAACGCCCCGATCACGTCGCCCTCGGCCAGGGACTCACCGAAGGTCGGGGTCTGGTCGGGGATGGCGCAGGCCTCCGCGCCCAGGCTGCAGGAGGCGGAATCCTGCTTGTTGCAGGTGCCGTAGACGTAGAGGTTGACGCCGCTCTTGACGACGGTGTACCCACTCCAGATCGTGGTCAGGACCACCAGGACCGCGAGCACCTCGAGCGTGACGCTCGCCGGTCCGACCAGGCCGGGACGGCGCACGGCCAGCGGGGCGAGCAGGTGGTCCTTGATGTCCTGCTTGAAGGTGGTGTCGCAGGGGCGGAAGGTGACGCGGCGGAGGGTGCAGTTCCACGCCTTGCCGAGGTAGCGGCGGTACCTGGCCGAGACGGCGGCCATGAGGACGAGAACGATGAATGCGGCAACACAGAACACTTACGAGAGGCCTTTCATCAGGCGCGCGAGGGCCTGGACGGCCTTGTCGATGTCGGCCGGGGTGGAGTGCAGTCCGAGCGAGAAGCGCAGCAGCGGCGGCAGGCCGAGCTGTTCCTTCAGGTAGTGATGGGCGCAGAAGTAACCGCTGCGCGCCATGACGCCCGACTGGGACAGGAACACGGCGAGCCGGTGCGAATCCTGCCTCGGTGCGTAGAGGCTGATCACGGGGCTGGGCTCCGTGTTGAGCAGGGTCAGTCCGGGGATCTCGGCGAGTCCCTCGAACATCTGCTGTGACAGCGCCGCGACGTGCGCGGCCGGCGTCTGCCCGCCCGGGCGAACGGTGCCGAGCCAGCCGATCGCGCGGCGAAGGGCGATGATCTCGCCCCAGGCCTGCAGCCCGGGTTCGAGCAGGGCGCCGGGGTCGCCCGGCAGCAGGTCGTAGGAGTCTTCCCGGACATCCGCCACCATGCCGCCGCCCACGAAGGTGAGGTCGAGGGATTCGATCAGTTCGTGCGTGGCCACGATCACGCCGAGGCTCGCGCCGTACATCTTGTGCGCCGAGAAGCAGAGCGCGTCCGCCTCGGTCTTGGCGAGCAGGGCGCGGCTGTGCGCCATCGCCTGCGCCGCGTCGAGGATGACGATACCGCCCCGGGCATGGGTGTCGCGCACGAGGTCGGTGAGGTTGGTCAGCAGGCGCCCGTCGATGTTGGAGGCGACGTTGACGACGACGACCGCCCGCTCGAGCTGGGCCGGCTGGTAGACCAGGGCGCCGTCGGGGGTGCGGTCGAGAACGAGGCGCGGCACCCCCAGCCGGGTGGCGGCCGTCATCGTGGGCAGGAACACCGAGTTGTGCTCGATGTGGCTGGTCACCATGGAGGCGAACCGGTCCTGCGGCAGCTGCTGCAGCAGCAGGTTCAGGCCGAAGGTCGTGTTGAGGGTGAAGGAGACCGCTCGCTGGCGTGCGGACAGCCCGAGCAGGTCGAGCACCGCGCGGCGCGCGTCCTGCACCTCGTTGTCGACGCGCGTGCCCCAGGCGTATTTCACGCGCCCGCCGCAGGCGTTGTAGGCCGTGTAGTACTCGGTCATCGCATCGAGCACGGGCTGCGGACGCAGGCTCTGGCAGGCAGAGTCGAGGTAGGTCGAGCCGGGGTCGAGGTAGGAGAAATCATCCGCTCGGGCGGCCTGGCTGTCGGTCGTGCTCGGGTTCGGCGTCGTGCGCCGGAACAACCCAGAGTGCTTCATATCCTTCGTTTCTTTCCGGCTCAGTCTAGAAGAGCAGCCTGACTATCCGCCGAGCAGAGGGCCCCGGGCCTCGACGACGCCCATCATTCCCAGGTCCTCGTGGTCGAGGATGTGGCAGTGGTACACGGTGCGGCCGGTGAAGTCGTCGAACGCGATCCGCACCCGCGCCGACCCTCGGGCCGGCAGGTTGACGACGTCCTGCCACGGGGGGGAGTCCGCGGCCCGCCCGTTGGTCTCGAGGAGCTGCATCGGCCAGACGTGCAGGTGGAACGGGTGGTCCATCGGGCTGGTGTTGGTGAGGAGCCATTCCTCGACGCTGCCGCCCTGCACCGTGGTGTCGACCCGTCCGGCGTCGAAGGATTCGCCGTTGATGGTGAAGTTCATCCCGCCGCCCATCCCTCCGCCCATCCCCATCGAGAGGATCAGCTCCCGGCGGGCCGTCACGGGCTCGGCGCGCAGATCGCGGGCCGCCGGACGCCGGGCAACGACGGATGCCGCGGCCGCGGCCTCGCCGGACACGGTCACCGTGGCCAGGGAGACCTCCGCCGTCGACCGGGCGGTGCCGCCCATCATCCCGCCCATGCTGCCGCGGTCGTAGGGCAGCGCCCGCAGCACGGCCGTCCCCTCCGCGGCGGTGACCAGCAGGTCGGCGCGGTTGCCGGGCGCGAGCAGCACCTCCGCCACGTCCTGGGGCGTCTCGAATCGGCCGGAGTCGAGGCCGAGCAGTTGCACGGCCTGCCCGTCGAGCCGCAGGCGCAGGTAGCGGGAGACGCAGGCGTTGACGATCCGCCAGCGCTCCCGTTCGCCCGGGCGGATGCCCAGGGTCGGGTTCAGCTGGCCGTTGACCAGCACGAGCTCGCCCTCGCGGCCGGCCATCCGTTCGGCCCGGCCGGCCGAGGCGACCCGTCCCGACCCGTCGAGGGTGAGGTCGGAGATGATCAGCAGCCGCTCGCGGGCGACGTCGACCGGGTCAGGGTCCTCGACCACGATGGCGCCGTAGAGGCCGCCGAACACCTGGTCGGCGACGAGGCCGTGGTGGTGCGGGTGGTACCAGTAGAGGCCGGGCGGGTGGTCCTGCGGCAGCAGGTAGTCGTAGTCGAAGGAGGCGCCCGGGTCGATCATGACGAACGGGTTGTCGGCGTTCCCCTCGGGGGAGACGTGCAGGCCGTGCACGTGCAGGTTCGTCGGGTCGGTCAGGCCGTTGCGCAGGCTCACCCGCAGGCGGTCGCCGGCGCGCAGGCGCAGGGTGGGCCCCGGAAGGCCGCCGTTGTAGCCGAGGGTGGTGGCGGTCCTGCCGCCGATCTGCGTCCGTCCGGCGGCGGCATCCAGTCGCAGCTCGAGCAGTCCCGCCCGGCTGCGGAGCTCGGCGGGCTCGCGAAGTGCGTCGCCCGCGGCCGGGCCGGCGGGCGAGCCGGCGGGCCGGCCGG
>NZ_SOGM01000041.1:0-29417 GCF_004403545.1 Cryobacterium sp. TmT2-59
CCTCTTGATGTGGTGAATAAACGCCGTGGTAAGCCTTATTTTTCCTGATCAAAAGGGCATTCTCTATTTAACGCGCCGCTAACTCCTCAACTCGACCGGTGGATCGAGGGTTAGCGGGGAAAGGCCACCATGTCCTCTAGCAACACTGAAAGACAGATCCGCAACGACTTCTCGACTACCAAATCGCTTTGACAAGCCCGACGCAGACACTGTCAGGTCATGCGCATACGCGACATCTGGAGCGCCAGCAACGGTGGTGTCGCGCGGTCGAGGGGAAGTGCGAGTCACAGCTTCCACCAGATCCCGTTGGAGTGGGGTGTGAACCCCAGAGCGTAGTAGAACGCTTGATTCGAGCCGACGTAGGCGGCCTGGGCGCCTAGGTCTCGGCAACGCCGCGCGGCTTCGAGCACGGCAGCGCGTCCGAGGCCGCGACGTCGGTGGTCGGGGTCGGTGCACACCGGCTCGACGAGGGCGTAAGTTGTGCCGGGCTCGTGCCAGATTCCGCAGTAGGCGGCGTAGTCCCCGTCGGGGGCGACGACCAGCATGTTGAGTTCGGGGTTGAGGTGTGGTCCAGATACGCTGGTTAGGCGTTCCTGGATCGCCTCGGCGTTGGCTCTCGGGAGTCCAGGGTTATTGAATCCGCGGTGCAGGAGTCGGTCGAAGCGGAGCATGTCGCGTTCGTTCGCGAGGCTGGCGATGCGATAGCCGGCGGGGAGGCGGTAGGACAAGTCCCCGGCGAGGTCGAGGACGGCGTTTGCTTCGGCCTCTGCCGTCGCGGTCAAGCCGTGCGCGGCGGCGATGCGCTGCAGGTTGTGGTCGGTTTCACCGACGAGCACCCTGACTTCCCCGCCCCGGGTGAGGTGCTCGAGCGCGTACTGGAGCATGTCTGGCAGCAGGTCGGCGTGTTCGGGGTCAGTTAGTAGGTAGGCCGAGCCGAGTTCGGTTTCGTAGGTGACGACAGCCACCACGCGTCCGTTGTGCTCCCAGATTCTAATGCGGTGCAGCGCGCTGGCGTCGAGGTAGGGCAGGGAAAACATCCATTCCCATCGCCCCCACAGGAAGCCGGGGGTGGTCGGGATTGCATGGTTGATCCGTACGAGGAAGTCGCGCACACGGTGGAACTCGTCGGTGAAGCCGGTTGTTCCCGGATGTTGGTGGGCTATTGCGGTCATGTTGGGGATTTTTCTCTTAAACGGATGTCCGCTGTTGAACGGATGCCCGGTGGGGGGTTCAGGGGTGGGAGCTTCGGAGGCGGCGGGACCGTGCCCCGAGAGCTAGGGCCCCTGCGGCGAGGACGCTGGTGAGTGGTGGATTCGTCGGCCAAACCAGGGATTGTACAAGGCGCGTGAAACCGAGGCCGTCATTTCGGGAGCCTCGGCCTCCGCACCCGTAAAACTTGGCCCGACGTGTTAGCCGCTGCGGCGTCGGGGTTGTAGGTGATGGTGTCGAGGTTGTACTCGAAGTACACGAACTGGTTGTGCGGGGCAGTGGGATGCCAACGGCCCTCGCCGCGGGTGGCGAGTCGCCGGGAGCNGTGAGTGCCGCGGGGGCGAGGATGCAGAGGTCGTTGAACAGTGTCACGGTTTCGGCCCGGTCCATCTCCGGCCCTGCAGCATTTGCCATCGGCAGCATCGAGCACAGCTTGACGCGCATAGTGGCGGTGCGTCCGACGAGGACGTGGAGGACGTCGACCGGCAGGCCGACCATCGTGGCGTCCATCCAGAACAACCGGCTGGGCGCGGGCCCGTAAGTGTTGACCTGCTCGCCGGTGTACGTCATCCATCGCGACGTGGCGCTGGCACGTATCCGGCCGTGAATTTTGGCGCGCAGGGAGGACACCCGGGGTTGACCGACGGCCCCGGAGCGCCGCACGTGCTCGGCGACCAGCTCTGGCAGGTGGGCCAGGTCGGCTTCGGTCACGGCCACGCCGGAGCGCGGTTGGGCTTCGCTGAGCGCGGCCTGGACGTGACGCCGGTACTCGGCACGGTAACTCATGGGGCCGTGGGACACGAAGGTGTATCCCAGAGTGGCCAGCAGCAGGAGGTTTGCCAGTGTGCCTGTTTTGGCGTCGCTCCATGAGGTCAGGATTGCGGTCTGCGAGATCAGGACGCCGATAGTGCCGGCGACCCACCACATGCGATTGCGGGCTGCGAGCAACACCCCGGTCGATACGACTACGATCGCGGCGGTCAGCCAGACCAGGCCGAGCGCCGGTTCGATCGGCTGGGTGAGAGCCTCCACCTCCGCCCAGTCGAACCCTTTGGCTGCGCCGAGCAGGTGGATGAGACCGTGCCCGACGAGCACGACAACGACGAACCACCGCATGAAGGTTCTCATCGGGTCGCGTCCCGAATCTGGCGGGGGTAAGAGTTTTTGACGCGGTCCGTGCGGGTGGCTGACATGGTATGTGCCTTCGTTTTCGTGGGGTTGGGGTGGGTTGGGTTGGTCTGGTGGTGGTGACTCAGTCGGATGCGACGGCGTCGAGCACGGGCAGTTGGGCGGCACGGGATGCTGGCCACAATGCGGCCAACACGCCGACGAAGACAGCTAAGACGAGCATGCCGGCGAGCTGCGCCCAGGGAATGGCCAGCGTGGTCAGGCCGACCCCGTTGAACACGGTCGGCATCACTGATGCAATGGCGACGCCAAGAACAACGCCGACGACGGTGCCGAACAGGGCCGTCAGAACGCTCTCGATGGTGATGATCCCGGCCAGTTGGAGCCGGCCGAGGCCGACGGCGCGCATGAGGCCGATCTCGCGGGTGCGCTCGATTACCGACAGGGCCAATGTGTTGACGATGCCCAGGATGGCGATGATGATCGAGAGCCCGAGGAGCGCATAGAGGATTACCAGGATCTGGTTGACCTGGCCCGCAAGCCCGTCCGCAAAGTCACCCTTGTCGGATACCGAGAGCACCACATATGGTCCGACCGCCTCGACCAGGTCGCCGCGCAGATTCGCCGCAGTCACGCCGGGAGCAGCGTTGACGAGCAGAAACTCGGTTGTCACCTGACCCGAGGGAACGACTTGGGTGAGAAGCTTGTCCGACATGACGATGGAAACGTCGATCAATTGGGAGTCGATAATTGCACCCACCCGCGCCGACGTCGACACGGCACCGGCCCGGGAGGCGAACGTCACCGTGTCGCCGAGAGACCAGCCGCGTTCCTTCGCGGTTGCCGCCTGCACCGCGATCGCGCCGTTGGCAAGGGTGTCGAGGGAACCCTTCACGACATCGACGTCGATGGTGCGCCCGAATGCCTTCGGTGGGAGTCCGACGACGAACGAGGCATCTTGCTTGGCTGCCCTCTCCCCCGGGCCGACGACGACGGTGGGGCCGTAGGCGAGCACATCCATCGCGCCGACAGAGTCGAGCGCACGGACATCAGCCACCGCGCCGACGGGCACTCCGGTAGTTGACCGAATGGAGAAGTCCGACGTCCAGCCGTCGTCGACGATGGCGCGGGTGGAGACCGTGGCCGAAGCAGCCAGGACCGAAGCGGCGCCGACCAGTGCCATGCCGATCATCAGCGCACTGGCAGTATTCGCGGTGCGTCTCGGGTTGCGGACAACATTTCCGCGGGCCAACCTACCCAGCGGCCGGACTGCGGCGACGAACACCGCGGAGAGCACCCCCAGGCAATGGCGAACGAGGAACGGGGCCAGAAGCAGCGTGCCGAGGGCGAGCAGCCCCGCACCGACGCCGACCAGAGCTGACCCGTTGCTGTCGGGCGCGAGTAGCGCCACGACGAGCCCTGCAGCACCTAAGGTGGCGAGAACACCGCCGATAATAGTGCGGACACGCAGAGACCTCTCGGTCGCCGTCGCCTCGCGCATGGCCTCGACCGGCGCGGTGAGGGCTGCGCGGCGGGCCGGCAGGACGGCCGCCACGACGGCTACAACGGTGCCGACAAGCAACGAGACGATCACGGTCGGAGCGTCAAGCGGGATGGATCCGGACAGGTCCATGCCGACCTGGTCAAAGCCGATCCGAAGCAGCGAAACGAGGCCAAGGCCCCCGGCGATTCCCAGCGCGGACCCGAGCAGACCCACAACGGCAGCCTGGATCAGGATGGACGCGAACACCTGGGTCGGCGACGCGCCAACGGCGCGCAACAAAGCGAACTCGCGAGTACGCTGACGCACCAACATGGAGAACGTGTTGGAGATGATGAAGGCCCCAACAAATAGCGAGATGCCCGCGAACACCAACATGAACGCCTGCACGAACCCGAGCTGAGCTTCAATGTCCGTGCGCGCTTCGGCTCGCATTGCGTCACCGGTGAGAGCCTCGGCCACGGCTGTTTTGTCGCGCGAAAGCACCTGGGCCAGTTTCGCGACCAGGTTACTTTCGGTCACTCCTGGTTTTGCGTACACAGAGATCGTGGACACCATGCCATCGGGGGCATAGACCGCTGTCGCGGTCGCAACGTCAAGGTACACGATTGTGGCCCCGGCCATTGCGATTCCCGTGGACATTTTCCCGGTGACCTGCACAGTGCGAATTTCGCCGGCCACAACGATTTTCGTCTCGTCTCCCACCGACAAGCCGGAAGACGCCAGGGTTGCGGACTCGAGTCCGATCTCGGCCGGTCCGTCGGGGGCGCGTCCGGAGGCAACTGTGACGGTGGTGTCGTCGGGATACAACGCCACCCCGAAGCTGGGCGCCTGGGTGCTCTGGACCGCGGTGCCGTTCTTTCCGACAACGACGATTGGGCCGGTAATCCCGGCGAACGCTTTGTCGACACCGTGTACTGTGGCGATCCGATCGGCGAGAGCGGCAGGCACGGTGTTGCGGTTTTCACCGGTTGTGCCGGTCATACTGCGCCCGAGCGCAGGTTCGGCTCCGCGAATGTAGGCGTCTCCGAGCAGGGTCGAGTCCACGATTCCGGAGAATGTGGAAGACATCATTGTGCGCAGGGAGAAAGTGCCTGCCACGAAAGCGACTCCAAGCGCGACAGCCAGGACCGAGAGGATGAATCGCACGAGATGCGCGCGTATTCCGCGCAACGCCACGCGGCGCATCAGACACGCACCGGGAGGAGCATTGCAGAGGTGTTGTTGTCGGTTTTACCTTCGTCCGCAGTGGGTGCAGCGTCGAGACTAGCGAGCGCTTCGAGCACGGATGCTTGTGTAGGGTTTACTAATTCGCCGACGAGCCGGCCATCGGCCAAGAAGAGGACACGGTGGGCATAGGTGGCCGTGCGGGGGTCGTGGGTGACCATGACGACACTTTGGCCGAGATCGTCGACGGAGCGGCGCAGAAAGCCCAGCAACTCGGTGGACGCCTTCGAATCGAGGTTGCCGGTGGGCTCATCGGCGAAGATCACCGCAGGTTTGGCGACGAGCGCTCGGGCGCACGCGACTCGCTGCTGTTGACCCCCCGACAGCTCGCTGGGGCGATGGTGTAGACGTGACTCCAGCCCCACCGCGGCCACGACCCTGTCGAAGTGCGCACGATCGACCGGCCTACGGGCGATGTCCAGCGGCAATGTGATGTTCTCCGCCGCAGTGAGCGTAGGAACCAGGTTGAAGGCCTGGAAGATGAACCCCAACCGGGTGCGGCGAAGCTTCGTCAGTTGGCGCTGGTTCATCCGGCCGACGTCTTCGCCGTCGATCGTCACGGTCCCAGAGGTGATTGTGTCCAGCCCGGCCATGCAGTGCAGGAGGGTGGACTTGCCCGACCCGGATGGACCCATGATCGCTGTCAGCTCACCACGAGTGAAATCAACATCGATAGCCGCCAAAGCTGGCACCGTTGTGTCGCCCCGCCCATAGGTCTTCACCAGGCCCCTCGCCGAAGCAATGGCCGACGCGGGGATGGCCGTCGCGCAGCGAATCTGGAGGGGTTTCGTGGTCGGGTTGGTCATGTGTTGTCCTGTCGGAAAGTGCAATGGGTTGAAGAGTGATCGTGCGGTGAGCGCGTTCGACTTGCCCGGGCGTTGTGGAGCGCAGGCGCGTTGGAACCACACGCTCACCTGAAGGCGCAAAGCAACGGGAGGTGCCGACGTACGGGTGTTAGCTGGGAGCGGTTGTGTAAGGGGCGAGAACAAGCTTGACGGCCGCACGTGCGTAGCCGGCCGCGATGGGCTCTCCCGTGATCAGAAGGCTGAAATACAGGGGGCCGACAAGCGCATTGAGCACGAAGTCGACATCCGTATCGACGGAGAGCTCGCCGGAGGCCATTCCGCGCTCGACGGCCGCGCGCCAGTGTCGCAGGTTTGGCTTGATGATCAGATCGCGGTAGCTGGCGGCGAGCACCGGATCGGCGGCCATCTCGGCCACCAGACCAGGCAGCACGCGGCCGAGAGGCGTCCGGGTCAGGACATCGATCAACTCGTCGGTCAGGGTCATTAGGTCACCGGCGGCGCTGCCGGAATCGTTGTCCTTGCCCGGGCGGATTTGGGTCACCATCGCCTCGACGACAAGCTGGGACTTTTGCGACCACCGCCGGTAGATGGCCGGCTTACTCACCCCCGCCCGCCGAGCGACCTCCGCCACCGAAACGCGGACGTAGCCGACCTCGGAGAGCAACTCAATCGCCGCCCGCAGGATGGCCTGATCCATGTCCGGGTCACGGGGACGCCCGATATCGCTGCCACGGCCACCGGGGCGGCGCGGTGCCATTTGCGACTCGGACATCAGAACCAACTCCCTATTACGTATCTATTGGTAACGTAACAGAGCTGGTCAAGATACGCAACTACGCGTTACGGAACTGACCAAATGATTAACGTACGTCAGAATGCGCACCGATTAATGCGGGTTGCGAGCGGTGTGCGTTACTTGGAGTGAACGACTTTAGGATCTCAATGTCGTGCTTGCCGTCGAGGCGTTCGGCCTCGTCGAGGAATAGCTGCCGGACCTTCGTCGCGATCGAACGAGCGTTGTCGGCCTTGCTGACGCCATCCGTTCAGCGCTGGACTGCGCCCGAGTGGACGTGCGTTGATCGCCGGTCCGCATTTGAGGCGATGCCTGAACTGGGACGGCTGCGGTGCTATTCACTCTCAACCGCTTTTCGAGGTGCGGCCCCCTGTGGCGGACCCCAAGGGAGCCCGTGCGCAGCCATCTGTGCGCGCAGCGCTTCGCCGCCCACGACGCCGATGTTGTCCAACTTGGTGACCTCGGCAAGACTGAGCCGGCGCATGGCCTGAAGGTCGCCGACCCCGTGCGCGCGCAGCGCCTTGAGAACAGACGCCGACACGTGGCCCTCGAGCACGTCGAGCGGCGTGAGCGCCGCGGGTTCCTTCGGGGGGAACGTGGCGTCGAACGCCTCGACGTCACCCTGGTCGAGGTGGAAGGCCGGAGCCACGTGGAACTCGCCCCGCACCCCGTCAAGCCCGCCGTCGACCAATTCGAGCGCCATCAGCGCGTCGAACGTGATGCCGCCGAGCGCCGTGATCCCGACCTCGCTGCCCCGGACGAACCCGTACCTCGGGTAATAGTCGGGATGCCCGTAGACGACAACCGCACGGTGGCCAAGCCGTGCCGCCGCGGCGAACGTGTGGCGCATGAGTGCGCCGCCGACACCGCTACCCTGGCCCTCTGGCAGGACGCTCAGCGGACCGAACGTGAGCACGTCCCGCGCCCCGCCCTCGCCGAGTACCTGGGCGCGGGAGAACAAGATGCTTCCTACCAGGGTGCCGTCGATCTCCGCGACCACGCTGAGCTCCGGCACAAAGGCCTTCGACTTACGGAGCCGGCAAACGAGCAGGTGCTCGTCGCAGCCCGGGCCCCTCATCCCCCAGAACGCGTCGCGCGTTAAATTTTCCACCGCCCAACGGTCGACCGGCTCCTCACGCCTGATAATCATTACGGGCCGAGAATTGCCTGCGCGACGCAATATCGGTTCGTTTGTTGAGCGAAACTTCATGGTGGCTCTTTCGGCGTGGGTCAGAGAAGAGATGGTGGGGAACCGGTCGCGGTTCGCGGTCACCGGTGAGGCCGGCCGGTGACTATTGGACACTCACTCGGACCGGGGCGTGGACTATGTGGCTGACTTCGAGAATAATCTCGAGACCGTCTTCGTCGTCCCATTGATCGCCCACTTCCCTGAAACCGTAGGCGTCAACGAGCGCGCGCGATGCGATGTTGTCCGGGCTGATGGTAGCCCGGACGATTTGCACATCGGGATGATTCTCAGCGACGTCGAGCAGTGTTTCGAGCGCCTGTCTCGCGTATCCCTGACGTCGGTGTTCCGGATCAATCCGGTAGCCAATCTCGACCATTCCGACCTCGTCGAGCGCCCCGTGAAAACCGGCCAGACCAACAGGTGTCCTGACGTTGGGAACGACGACGAAGCGCGTAATCCAGGAAGCGTCCTCGGGGGTATTAACTATTTGCTCGCTCCTCATACGCCAAAGGTTGGTGCATTCCGAGCCGGCCACATACGGCGTCACGAACTCGGCGGAAATGCCTTCCGCTTTTCCCAGTGCCAAGGCGTGCAGGACAAGCTCAGGTATTTTCACGAGGCGCAGCTGGGACTGCTGAGGCTTAGGGTGCTGCCACGGGCCGCTCATGATGATTAGGTCATCTTGGCAAGGTTGACGAACATCTCGTGATTTGGTGTGAAACACACTTTCGGCCATTCCCGTGGGGGTATTTACGTGGTGAAGCGTCATGTTGGGCTTTTCGTCGTGGGATCCCCTACTCATGCGCGGCGACCGAAAACGGTCAGCAACGACACCTTTTTGGTGTATTCGATAGAGCCGTAGCGGAATAGCTGGACAGCAAGGCGGAGGACGACCACACCCAAGACGAATTGTTCGACGATGATGATGGCGGATTCGAGGGGGGTGAGCGAGCCAAACCCGTTGCGGAGCAGTCCGGTGACGGGGGCGCTGTAGGGGAAGTAGGTAAAGATTTGCACGATGAACGCATGTGGGTCCGACACAATCAGGGACACGGCGTAAAGCGGAACGAACATCAGGAACATTGTGACGCCGAAGATCTGGCCGGCGTCTTTCGCTGTGGGCATGATCGCGCCCACAGCTACCAGAGTCGCAGTGAAGAGGGTGAAACCGCCGATGAGGAGTAGCGCCCCGACAATCATCGGTCCTGGGTTGATGACCAGGGCTGACAGGTCGAAGTTCGGCACGTTGAGGGAGTCGCGGAAGAACAGAAATCCGAGGATTGCCGGGAGGAGAAAAACAAGGACTTGAACGAGTCCGATGACGAACATGGCAACAATTTTGCCGAGGATGAGGGTGGTCGGGTTCATCGTAGTGAGGATCATCTCGGTTACCCGGTTCTCTTTCTCCTCAAGGGTGCTGTTGAGCATCTGGGTCCCGAGCAACCCGATAACGACGTACAAAATGACGAGGAACAGTAATGGCGGGATAACACTGTTGATGCCACCGGATACTTGGCCGTCTTTGTAGGTGACGGATTCAGTTGCCAGGTCTCCTTGGGCGAGGGTAGTCAGGGTATCGTCACCAATTTTTCCCTGTGCGCTGCTTACGAGGATTTGGGTAGCGATCGTGTCGTATTTGCCGTTTTCGAAGATCCCAAGGTCGACTCCGTACACCTTAGTGGGGCCTGTGGCAGGGTCCTCTGAGTAGGCGAAATACGCGTCCTGGGCTCCGGATGCGCTTCGAGGAAGTTGTCTTCTTCGCCCTCTTGGCTTGCCTTGTCGGCTTTGTCGAAGAGGTGTTCTTCCGTGGTCTGATCTTGCAGGCTTTCGCTCCGTCGGGCTTCTGGAGGGCGGCGGTTGTTTCGTCCGTTGTCTTCGGGGCGACGCATAGTCTGAATCTTCTGTTCGGCGCGGACCCCCTCGCGACCATGTTGCAAATGGTTTATGCCATGGCACTGGGCTTCGGATTCGCGGCGGTGACACTCCGAACGGGAGTCATTTGGCCTCTCATCGTGATCCACGCGTTGATCGACTTCGCGGGGTTCGTCACCGCGGAGGCAACGGTGATGACTCGCGTGTCCCCAATCGATGTTGTCATTTACGGCGGCTACGTTGCCGTCTTCACCACCTACGGAATCGTCATGATGCGAGCCGTCAGCCAGCACAAGCGTTTCGCCCACACGAGGTCGGATTCATCGTCGAAACGTGGACCACGTTCCCCGGCAGACCGTTGAATGAGGGTGGCAGGGCGAAGCCCTATGTAGATGGAACCGACGCGAAGCCACTGTCAACTCTGCCCCCCCAACGGGGCCCTGGCTCATAGCCACCGCTTCCGCCATCGTTCTCTGGTGACCTCTTCGCGCGATTTGATCCAATACAACCTGCAGTTCCGTATAAGCAGTGCTCAGGCGAAGGCACACTTCGGCGCAGGTCAACCAGGACGGGTAGAGCTGGGCCATGCAACTGTCGTTCACAGTTCACAGTTCACAGTTCACAGTTCACCGTCACCATTCGGAGGTGAACCTGCCCTATCGCCGGCGTACACTCAGCGGCATACAGGCGGTTCGGGTTCGGGTTCGGGTTCGGCCGAGGCCGAGGCCGCGGGCGACAGCGGTAGATCAGGTTGAGAGCGTGCAGACGGCTTGATCGATTGCGAAGCTCGCAACTTGGGTTCTATGCAAGCGGAAAATGGACAAAATGATCGAGGACGAAGACCACAGCGTTCCCAAGGACGAGCGCCGGTCCGATATCGCGGCCCCTCTGGGCCGATGGCGAACCTTGCCGGCTCGGGTGCCAGTGGACGAGCAGACCACGTCGTCGCCGGCTTCGGATGCGCCGGACCCCGAGGGTGGCAGGAATCCCGACAACGACTGGCTACTACGAGGCGTGTGAGGCTAGTCTCAACAATCCAGGCCGCACCCTCGTCAATTCGTCGGGTCACAGGGCCTAACGGAGTCGTCCATTTCTGCAATTTCTGCAATAGATGCATTACTACTGGTGTGGCTTCATATTCGGGACCGGCGAATTGTCCGATGTTGAACGACAATCCTTGGGAAGTCGTTCTCCGTTGCCAACCATCTGGCTCCGGCCCAGGCAGCATTGCGCCTCGAGTCGACTCAGTCGCAGGCGGTTAGCAGAAGTATTGGTTCTGTTCCGCGGAACGGAGTTCTGGTGGTCGGCGACGAACGTAGCGAGCGTCAAGCGTTCAGCGGCTTTCGGCGCCTGTCGGTGCGGCCCAAACTCACAAGACTCACAAAACGCACAAGACTCACAGACGAGAACGTCGCCTTGCAGAGGCTGGGTGGACGTGCGCCAAGGCCAGATCCGCGGTTCCTTCACGCAGGCGCAGGACTCGGCAGGATACCGGCGGATCCGCCTGCACGCTAACGACTTGGAGACCAGAGACAGGGTCCACCTGCCTACTGGGCGAGCAGCATTCTGATTGTTCAAGAAGCTGACTCAGCTCGCCGGGCGCGCCTGATTGCAAGCGGTCAAGGCTCCAGTATCGTTGTGCCTCGGAGTCCCCCCACTCCGGCGATTAGCCCCGGTCTTCATGCTCGCCTTTCCCCAGGCGATACATTCCGGGGCTTTTTCGTTCCTTCCCCCCCCCACAACGACGCAGCTCGCTGTCCGCGAGGAATTAGTCGAGCTGCTGCGGTGCTTCATCCCAACCCAGAGCTGAGGTGAGTTCGTCGGCATCTGGGAGTGCGTCCT
Organism: Cryobacterium sp. TmT2-59; assembly: GCF_004403545.1. Classification (NCBI taxonomy): domain Bacteria; kingdom Bacillati; phylum Actinomycetota; class Actinomycetes; order Micrococcales; family Microbacteriaceae; genus Cryobacterium; species Cryobacterium sp. TmT2-59. The sequence goes on from NZ_SOGM01000041.1 coordinate 11,568, forward strand.
TTTCGGAGGTCGGCAGGGAATCATAGCTGTAGGTGGACACGGCCATGGGGGAGCCCGAGCGACCAAGCGAGTAGCGGACTGTGTGATCGTTTCGGTCGCCGCAGATGAGAATGCCAACCGTGGGCGGGAGGGCGTCTCGTCGGAGCCTGTCGTCGACGAGGGAGACGTAGAAGGCGAGTTTGCAGGCATGCTCGGGTTGGAACTTTCCGGTCTTCAGCTCGATGACGACATACCGCAGTTGCTCGACGTGAAAGAACAGCAGGTCGAGGTAGAAGTCATCGCCGGCGACGTCGAAGTGGACCTGGCGGCCCACGAATGCGAACCCCTTTCCTAGCTCACGGAGCGTCTCGACGATGCGGTCCATGAGGGCTTGTTCTAGGTCGCGTTCGGCTGCTTCCTCGGTCAGTTCCAGGAAATCGAACACGTAGGGGTGTTTGGCGACTCCACGCGCATGAGACTCCGCCATTTTCGGCAAGCGCCATAGATGAGACGCAGGGCTCCGGGAGGGACCTCTTCTATTCCAACAGGTTCCGACAGGCGAAAACTCAACAGAGGGCCTTGCGTGGTGCGTCAGGCCCGTCGCTCTACAGCTCCACGTCGTCAGGAGGCATCGACGCGGGCACGATCCTGGCGGTGGTGTCCTTGCGGCGGTGGAGGTGTCCTTGGTCGGGGTCGCAGTCGCGGAATGGCCCGTTGCCTTTGTCGAAGATGACCGCGGCGTGGCGGTCCCAGTGGTTGATCCACCAGGAGGACACGGCGCCGGCGTCGCCGTCCATGACGCTGGCATCGGCTTGCATGCTGGCTTGCCAGAGGGCTTTGAACCGGGCGACTACCTCGGGGTGTAGCCACCATTGGGTGCACCACGGGGTGGGTTTGGTGCCGACGACCTCAACGGTGGCCAGGTGACCGGTCAGCCAGTCGAGGAACATTTGGCGAACGTCGACCGCGTCCTCCTCGGGGGCGGTCGAGTCGAAGTCGTCGTACTCAGCCATGGGCTGCTACCTCCGCTGCAGTGGTGTCCTCGGGCGCCGGTGTCGGCGTGCGGTTCGGTGTCTTGGTCGGGGTGCGGTTGATGGTGGTGGTGAGGGTTTTGTCGCGGAACCAGGGGACGGTGTTGACCATGACGGGGCGGCATTTGGAGCTGAAGACGATGGCGCGCCATTCGGGGAGGGAGCCGAGGGCGGCGATGTCGAGGGTGTTGACCTTGCGGGTGTTGGTGGAGGTGGATTGGTGGCCGTCTTTGCCAGTGGAGCTGCCGTAGGTGATTTCGTCGTGTTCGCCGATGAGGGCCGCCAAGGACCGGAGGAAGTCGTCGTCGCCGGATCCTCCGCCGAAGACCCGGGTGGCGGCGGCGTCCCAGAGGGTCTGCCACCCGTCTTTCCCGAACGCGTCGATCGCTTGGGCGCGGGATTGGAAGTAAGAGTTGAGGATGATACCCATAGACCCGTAGAACGAGTACACGGAGGGCAGTTCGGGCCAGCGGACGATGTTCGCGCACTCGTCGAGCTCCATCACGAGCGGGACGGGGAGCCGGCCACCGTTTCGCTGCGCGGCGGTTTCGGCGGTTGTGCAGATGGCGCGGATGAGGGCGGTGAGGATGGCGCCGCCGGATCCTTCACTGTCTTTGGAGAGGAGCACGAGGGTGTCACTGCTGGTGATGAACGCGGCCGGGTCAAACCGGCGAACCCCGGCCGTGTCGGTCCAGGCGAGGAGGTCGTCGTCCGCGAGGGCCGACGCCATCCGCTGCGCGGTGGCGTAGACGCTGCCCTTGGTTTTGTCCGGCCAGCTCAGGATGCCCTCGATCGTTGAGGACGGCCCGGTTTTTCCGTGGCGGGCGAGGATCTGCTGCACGTCATACCCCTCAGCCCGGGCGATCCACGCGAACACCTGGGACAGGGGTTCGTGCTCGAGGGCGGCGGCGTAGAAGAAGTACGCGAGCATGTCCCGCCCGGCGGTATCGAACTGGGAATCACCGCCCCGGTCGGAAGCCTTCCGAGTCGAGGCCTCAAAGATCGCGGCCAGCTCCCGGGCATCCGCGGCGCTGCGAATGTACTCGAGCGGGTTGAACACGAAGTCAGGCTGCGGGTCCAGGCGGTAGATGCGGTTGGGGTCGAAGATGAACGCCTGGCCGTGGCTGGCCCGGCCGGCGAGGGTTTCGCGGACACCGTCGACTTTGTTGGACGTCATGATGGCGGCCCCGGGGGCTTCGAGCATGTGCCGGATCACGAGCGCGGACGTTTTCCCGCGGCCGGTGCCGAACACGTACACGCCCAGGTCCCGCCACCCCTGATACACCCACCGGTTCCCCCGCCCGACGAGGCGGCCGACCCGCTCCCCCGCCGGCAGATTCACCGCGGCCGGGTGCAGCTGCGCCGCTTCCTTCGCCCGCAGCTTCTCCCGCAGCACCGCGGACTGCCGGGGCGTGGCCATGTGCCGCAGGGCCACGTTGTTGCGCTTGGTCGACGCCCACTGGGCCTGCTTGGCCAGGATGAACGCGAACAGGCCCACGGCCAGGACCAGGGCCACCACGCTCGTCCAGGTTGCGGCGGGCGGCCACGGTGCGTCCCGGAAGAGGAAGTCGCCCGCGAGAGCGGCGGGGTTCCACGGATAGGTCGTGCCGGTGGGGGTGATCATCGCGCCGACGTGCACGGCCACGAGGAGGCTGAGGGCGGCGAGGAGGGCGAGGACGCCGGTCATGATGCGGGCTTTCCAGTCGATCACAGGGTTCTCCTTGCCGCCACGAACACGGTCTGTCGGTTAGTCGGGGTGGGGCGGTGCGCCTGGGTGTGGGGCATTAGTTGTTGAGTTTCATGGGGTCGGTGGTGTTTGGGTCGACGGCGATGTGGACGTGGTTGCAGTCGTCCCGGAATTGCTTCATCGACAGGTCCAGGGTCACGCCGGCGTCGGCGCGGCACTGGTTCTGGCCGGCCCCGGACCCGGCTGGCATCACCGGGCTGAGCGCCTTCAGGAGCTTCAGGGCGTTGGCGTCGGCGCCGGTGGTGGGTATCCGGCCGAAGGAGTAGAAGTCGACGGCGTGGCCGCCGCCGTTCGCGGAGTGCGGGGAGGAGAGGCCGGAGCCGAGGATTTGGCCGGTGCAGGCCCGGTTGATGTCGGAGATCCCGACCGCGTCGAACATGTTCGTGGCCATGGTGATGACTTGCAGGATGCGGGTGTCGATGCCGCAGTTCGGGCGGGTTTCGCCGTCGGCGATCCACCGGATCTCGCGCAGGTGATCCGGCGACAAACCCGTGATCGCACCCGCGTCGATCTTGACCACCAGGGCCGCCGCCAACGCCCGTGCGTCACTGCCAACGCCGGCCGCGCACGCTGCGTCCCCGGTGGTGAGAGCAGCCACGACCTCTTGCGCCTGGGCGTAGTAGGTCGTGTAGTGGTTCGGGTCGGCGTTGATCTGCACGGCGTGCGCCGCCGCCGTGGGTGGCAGCGTGTCCCAATTTGGGACGGTGACGAGGCGTTGGAAGAAGAAGCTGGCGGCTTGGGTGGGGTTCATGCGTTCGGCGAGGGTGCCCCAGGTGTTGCGTTGCTGGAACAGACCGCGGGAGTCGGGTCCAACGGTGTCGCCGTAGCTGAGGTTGCGGAGGGTGGATTCGCCCATGGCGGTCATGACTGCAATGGTTTGCCCGTGCACGTTGACGCCCGCGGTCGCGCCGGCGTTCATGATCAAAGCAGCATTGACGAGCTGGTCGCCCTGGTACCCGGCGACTGGTGTGCGTTCGGCGGCGCCCTGCGGGTTCGCGGCGACAGCGGCGCAGGCACCGGTGCCGGGGCCGCCGCCGGTGACGAGGAGCAGTCCGGTGAAGAGGACCACGAGCAGGAGCACTGCCGTGGTGCCGAGTATGCCTTTCTGCACGACGGGGTTTAGGTGGTGGCGTTGCCGGCGGCCATGGCGGAGTCGGTGTTGGTGACTTCCACTTCCCAGTCCGAGCGGATGTGGCGGATGTGGGTTTCCGGGTTGGACCCGTACTTGAACACGCAGTGCCCCGGATTCAAGCCCATGAGGGTGGCGGCGGTGTCGGGGGCGAAGTTGAAGGTTTCTTGCGCCCAGCGGGCGTCTTCGGGGCGGTCTTGGCGGAACGCGTACACGGTTTGGGCTTCTTGGACGACGGTGTAGCCGGGGCTGTCTGGGGGGATGTCGGTGCCTTTGTGCATGACGAAGACGTTGGAGATGCCGAGGGAGCGGGAGAGTTTCTGGTTGGATTTCACCAGTTGGGCGGAGGGACCGCCGATCATGTGCCAGCCCTCTTCGTAGATCACGTTCGTCACGAACCCGCGCTCCTCACGCAGCCGCCCCATCAGCCACATGTTCCCGATCGCCATCACCGTCGGGATCGCAGGGCCGGAGTCGGGGAGCTGAGAAATGTCGAACGTGGTGAGCTTGTGGGAGAGGTCGACTCGGCGGCTGGTCTCGCCGTCGAAGACGCCGGCGTAGGTTTCGAGGAGGTTCTGCAGGCCGAACCGGATCGACAGGCCCGCCTGGTGGAACCGCTCCGACGCCTCCCCCGACAACCCCTGATCCGTAGGCACCAACCCGAGGAACGGCATCAGATCCGTGGTGGTCGCGGCCCGTCGGGTGTCCTGGAACTTCTCAAACAACAGTTGCAGGGCGTACCGGGTGGCTTTCTCTTCCCACTCCGTCGCGGCGGTGTCATCCCGGGCGATGCGGGCGACAGCGTTGATCAGCAGCATCTGGCCTTGGAGGCCGGTGCCGCGGGCGATGAGGGGGTCCATCAGGTTGAAGCGGGTGCCGGAGCCGTCGGGGTCGAAGCGGAGGGGTTCGGTGCCCATCCGGCGGGTGACGCCGGCGTATTCGCCTTCACCGCCCTCGTCCTTCTTGTCGAACACCACAGCCCGGTGGTTCTTCAGCAGCAGGGGCCGCATGACCATGACCGTTTTGGTGAATGAGGACTTCCCGGACCCGACGGTGCCGATGATGAGGACGTTGGGTGAGGTCAGCTTCCTGGGGGTCGCGTTGTACGCGGTGGGGGCGTCGTGACTGATCATCGTCGACGAGAGCGTGTCGGTGCCGTTGACGACCCCGTCAATACCGGTCGGCGCACCAATGATGCCCGTGTTCAGGATCTCGGCCTGCCTGGTCGTGGACGGGGCCCCGGCCAGGCGGGGCGCATACCAACCGCGCGACGCCGCCCCAGAAGAGGCCCGCAAAACGGACCCGGGCCGCTCGAACGGCGGCACATCGACCGGCCGCCGCGATGACACAGGAGCGTCAGACACCGCAGCGGCAGACCCGGCGGCGTCTTCTTCGCCCGTGAGTACGGGCGACGTCGCCACCGGGGTGACGAAGATCTTCAGGCCGGGGACGGTGCCGTACCAGGGCTTCTTTGCAGCGGTGCGTTTGCCGTGCGCGGTGCCGGCCGCTGCAGCTGCGGGGGTGGTGGGGTGGGTCATGAGATGGCTTCCTTGTCGGTGCGGCCGGCGAGGCGGTTGAGAGCCCGGGTTGCCAGGGTTGCGCCTGCTGGGCGGAGTCCCCGGCCGAGGGGCCAGGTGGTGCCGGAGGCGGCGGATTGGAAGGAGTCTTGCCAGTCGAGGTGTTCGATGCCGAGGCCGGTCGCGCACGCTTCCTCGAGCTGCCGGGAGGCGTGGCCGAGGTCGGCGCGGGTGGGGGCGGAGATGGTGACGAAGCCGATCCAATCAACGCCGTGGTGGTGGGATCCGGCGGCGAGGTCCGCGGAGCGGCGCTGCGCGGCAGACATGCGCGTCGTGCTGTCGTCAGAGATGAGGCGGCCCTTCTGCTGGTCGGCGAGGACCCCGGCGAGGTCGCGGACGACGTCGGCGCGCGCTTTCGATTTCGCCTGCCCCGCCGGAACCAGGTGCAGGTGGAAGGACACCGACCGGACAAAGGTCAGTTCCCGCCCGATGAGGAGGTCGAGGGACCAGAGGGGGCTGCGGCCGGCGACGGCGAGGTTCTCGCCGTGGATGGCCGCGGTGCGGTGCCACCACGTCACCGGCGGGGACACCGGCCCGGCCTCAGTCATCACGAGGGAGGTGGGGTCGACGCCGTCGACAATGTGCGCGGAGAACTCGTCCCGAGACGCGATCCCAGACAGGAGCGGGTCAACATTCCGGGTGAGGTCGATGGGCAAGTGCGGGTTCTGCTGGTGCAACATCAACGCCGTCGTCTGCTTCGCCGTCAGGGCCTGCACGTCACCCATCCGCGCCTCGTTCAAACCCAGTTCGGTGGCCTGAATCTGCCCAGCCATCAACGCCCGCCACGCGTCCCGTCCCGGCCCATACTTCCCGGCTGCGTCGGTGAACTGCTGGGTGAGGGGCCAAGACACGACCACGTAGTGGCGCTGCACCATCGCGTTGGCACTGGATTTCCGGATCACCTCGTCGTAGGAGAGCTTCTGCGCCTCAAACGACTCCCGCTGCTCCGCCGTCCAGGTTTCCTGCACCGGTTCCAGGCGGGTCTTCACCCACTGCTGCTGCCGGGCCGAGTCCGGCGGCAGAACCCGGGTGAGGGTTTGCACGTTCCGGATCAGAGACGAGGGTGCGGCGCGGCGGGCGAGGAACTTGCCCCACGCGTTCGCCGCCCGGGTCAGGGCGGCGGCGGTTTCCATCCCGCGCAGCTGCCCGGACACGGAGAACGCGACCGACAGGTACGGTTGCTCACCGATCGGGGCGTGCCAGGCAATGCCGGGCATATTCGAGGCGTACTGGAGCCAGCCCATGCCGTCGGCGCCGTCCGGGTTCGCCCGCATCTTCACCGCAGCCCGCTCCGCAGCCTGCTTCTCGGCTTTCGTGCCGCGCAGGATGGCTTCTTGGAGCTGGTCCCACGCACCGACCTCGTAGGGCACGAACTCGTCCGTGCCGAGCCGCTTCCGGGCCCGGGCGCGGGCGCGCTTCCGGCGACGCTCGAGGACCGTGCCGCGGTGGGTGCGCGCGGTGGTCAGCATCGTGATGCCGACCCCGGCGACGGCCACGATCAGGGCGGGGAGGCCGAGCCCGGAGACCATGCCGGCCATGCCTCCGGCGATGAACACGGTGAGGAGGATCATCCGGGTTTTGGAGGCGGTGCCGCCGAAGAAGCCGCGGTGGCCGGACTCACCGCCGAGGTAACGGATGTGGGACTCCGGGGTATCACTCACTAGACGGAGTCCTTTCCATAATGTTCGTCTTGGTCCTCGACCGGTGACACGGCCGCGTCGGTCACCGAATCGGTGACCTTCTTCGTCGCCTCAAACCCGGCCATCGCACCGGCGGCAATCATCGTGGGAATCCCGATCGCAGCACCCGCACCGGTCGCGGACTCTGCTACACCGGCGGCGGCCATGCCGCTCTCCGCAGCGACCGCGCCGCCGCCTGCGGCAGCGGCACCGGCACCGGCGGTGGCCCCGCCAGCGGTGCCCACGGCCGCGGCCTCAGAGATCGACGACGTCGCCGCCTCACCCTCACCGGCCGCCGACGCGCCACCGGAACTTCTGCTGCCTCCGCCGCTGCTCGAGCTGCCCGTGGACGGTGAGCTGCCGCCGCCGGAGCTTTCGGGGCCGTTGTCGCTGTATTTGGCGTCGGCTTGCTGCATGGACTGGGATCCGATGTTCGGTCCGGCGGGGGCGGCGCCGCCGCCACCGGTGGGGATGACGGGGGCGAACTTCGTCAGAGCGACGGGGGCGAGGCCGGCCATGAACAACGCCAGGATCGACACGACCAAGGTCACCGTTTTGGCGAGGCTGGGGGTGTCGGAGAACGCATCGACCTGGGCGCTCATCATGCTGTACGCGATCGCGAGCAAGAAAAACAGCAGCGGGTGGGACGCCAGGACCCCGAACCAGAGGTAGGCGATCTTCGACCCGAACTTCCGCTTCTGGGGGTCCACGATCCACACGAAGCCGAGGGGGAAGAGGACGCCGGAGAAGTACAGGGTGATGAGTTGAACGATCAGCATCAGGAGCACAACGAGCAGGCCCAGGATCATGAAGAACATCAGAATCACGCCGAGGACAGCGCCGCCGGCAAGTCCGGACCCGTCTTCCTCGGAGAGCATCGTGGAGAACTTCGCCACGATGGTTTCGGAGTTGCTGGTGACGCCCCACGCGATCAACGAGTCAGACAGGGCGCCGAAGAACTTCACGAGGAACGCGCCGAGCGCGGGACCGAACATGGCCCCCAGGATGAACGCGGGCCCGTAGAGGGTGAGGGACTCCCCCAGCTCCCGGCCGGACTGGTGGCCGCGCGCGGTGCGCACGATCTGCGGGATTAACAGGGCCACGAACACGAAGATCGCCAGGGCAAACGACACCTGGTACGCCTGAATGAACCAATCCGCCGTCAGATCTGGAAGCGTCGCATGCGTCAACGCCGGCAACACCGTATCGGAGAGGCCCTTGGCCGCTCCCTGCAACAGCTTGAAGGAGTTCCCGGCCGGGTCAGACCAGAAATCCGCCACTCCCGCAGCCGTATTCACGGCGTTGTTGACGCCGCCGACTACGTCCTTGACGCCCTGGCCGAGGTTCTGAGCGTTGCAGAGGAGAGGGCCGAGGGTGCAATCGGCACCCGCCGCCTGAACGATGGCCGGGTGCATCAGCAGCCGCCGGTGTAGCGGTTGCCGCCGTTCGAGAGCTTGGTCTCGTCGACCACGGTGCCGGTTTCAACGTGCCATCCGTCGTCCTCCCACACCATTACGAGGCCCATACCCGCGACCTTGGTGGGGCTGAGTTCCCCGTTCACGACGTAGCCGACGGCCAGTTCGACAGTGACTCGATCGGCCGTGGAGTCCTCGGTCACACGCCACAAGCCGTTGGTCGTGGACACGTGAAAGGAGGTTCCTGGTTCAACAACACCCTGTGTGGGGTCGGCTCCTGCTCCCGCGTACTGGGCGGTGACGTCCTTCCACGCCGCGTTTGCTGTCGAGGCCATGACCTTCGAGCCGATTTCATCGCTTTCCGTGGCCACCGGGTACGGGTATTGCCAGAACCACCGCTCAAATGCCGTGGCGACTTCCACTGCCCCGTAGGTCGTGTGCTTGGCGTCGGCTTGTGCTGCCAGGACCATGTTGACGTTGCGGTTTTGTCCGCCGAGGCAGCCGGTGGGTGCGACGTCATCTCCGGTACCCGCGGCGCCAGGGGTGCCCTTAGGGGTCGGTGTAGGGGTGGCCGTCGCCGTGCTGGGTGCGGCGTTGGGTGTTGGGGTGGGGCGGGTGGCGGTGTAGGCGATGCCGCCGCTGATGGCGACGACGAGGACGGCGGCCCCGATGACGATGGGCCAGCGGCTACGGCCGGATGCTGTGACCATTCGCATGGTGGGACTCCTTGGTGACGCGTTGGTGGTGTGGGTTAGCCGGCGAAGGAGAGGACGGCGCCGACGATGATGGCGAGGCCGGCGAGGGAGGCGAGGGAGATGCCGGCCCAGACGGCTTTCCGGCGTCCTTGGGCGTGGGCTTGGGGGTTGGGGTTGGTGTCTCCGGAGGCTCCGGCCATAGCGACGATTCCGAAGATCAGGTAACCGATGGCGACGAGGATGCCGATGGCCCAGAGAGCGGCGATGAGTTTTTGCCAGAGGGCGGTGAATTCGGCGCCGCCGAAGGAGAAGTCGGGCAGGATCCCGTCGAGGGGGTTCTCGATCGCCGCGTGGAGCAGGAGGTCGTGCATGGGGTTAGGCCTTCCGGTTCTGTGTGGGTGCGGCGGAGACCGCGGTTTGCAGCGACCGGACCACGCTCGCGGCTGCTGCCACGAACGCGTCCCGGGTTGCAGGGTTGAGGCGGCTGAGGGTGAGTTGTCCGCGTTCAGCAATGTGGGAGTCGTAGGGGATCTCGTGCAGGGCGGAGACGCCGGCTTGGCTCAGGAGTCGTTCGACTTCTTCTCGGACGGCGTCGTTCTCGGGGCGGCCGTCGGTGAGGCGGATGGCGATGGCCCGATTCGCAAGCTCCGCGGAGGGCCCGCCCTCTGCCCGGAGCTCTTCGAGGAGTTGGATGGCTTCGAGGACGGAGTCGCCGGCGTTCATCACGGGGATCACGAGCACGTCGGAGACGGACACGGCGCCGCGGAATGCGGAGGAGGTGGGGACGTTGCCGGAATCCATGACGCGGATGGAGTAGAAGTCGTCGATGACATTGGACACGGCGACGACCGATTCGCCAGTGAGGCGGTCACGGCGACCGGTGGATCCGATCACCGAGGCGAACGATGTTTGCGGGGCGGTGTAGCCGGCGAGGCGGCCCGCGGTGGCGACCTGGTCGACGTCGCGAACAAGTTCGCCGAGGCCGAGGAGGGGGTTGCCCTCGGCACGGAAGTTCAGGGCGCCGGGGTCGTCGGAGACTTCGAGGATCGCGACCGATCCGCCGCGGATCGCGGCCAGCACTCCCCCGAGGAGCAGGGCGGTGGGAGTCTTGCCTGTTCCGCCCTTGGGGTTGTTCACCAGGACCGAGACCGCACGCGTCCAGGTCGCCTGCCGCACCGTGGTCTCATGAGCGGCCTGCAGCTCCGTTCGGCGTCTCTCCCCCAGCTCGGCAGCACCCGGACCGACCGGCAGGCCCAGGCTCGCCAGAGCACCACGGAACCCCGTCGTGGCCTTTGCAGGGGTACTCGACGCGGACGCCAGGCCGGCAGTGGAGCCGCCGAAGAGGACTGAGGTGCTGGCCAGGTCAGTGGGCGTCAGGGGCGGCGCCGACGGGGCCTTCTCCAGGGCAGAATCCTTTCCCGGGACTGGCGCCTGGGTTGGTTCATCGAGGATGGAGCCGAGAGCAGATGCAGTGCTCTTGGCCTTGCGTCGTGGGGGCGTGGGGACCGTATGAAGGGTGTCTTCCTCGATGTAGTCCCCGGCGCGGTCGGCCGCTCCAAAGACCTCGCTGGGGGCGGTGCGACCGGTGTCACTCATGGGCGGTATGTCCTCTCGAATTTCCACTAACTGGCACAGGGAATTAGGGAACTCCCCGAGACCTCGACAAGTCTGCCGTCTTTTTTCGCTATGACCCTCCTGAATGGGGGGCGTGTTCCCTCTGCGCTTGTGTTCACAAATGCCTGAATCACTGGGGTTATGGGTCGAGGGTCCTGATCGCATGGAGCTTCGAACCTAACGCCGGCCACCGACATCTGCGGTTCACTACAGTTCGCAAAGGTAAATAGATGCATTTGCATTAACTTGAGAGCGGTCGTGGCGCGCCAGCGAAAGGGGTGATCCACGCCAGAATTGAGCGCATGGCCCGTGACGACAATTTGATGAAGCATGCACCCGGCCGGGTGGCCTTGTTCCAGGAGTTGTTTTCCGCGCCCTCTCGTGTCCTGGTGCTCCGCGCTCTGCTCCGCAAGCCACTCAGCTACGCCGAGTTGTTTGACGTCATCGGTGACACCATGAGTCGGCCCGCGGTGCATGCCGCTTTGATCGATCTCCGAGGTATGGGCTATATCGAGGACGATGCCCCCGATGGGGTCGTGCGCCGGCCTCAGGGGACGAAGTTCACCGCGCGGCGAGATCTCGTGACCCGCGACTTCGGGCAGGTCCTCGAGTTCGTCCTGGGCTGACCACTCCCCCTTTGAGTAAGAGCATCGGGCCAGCGTGGTGCTCGACTTCGTCATAAGCTAATCATATAATGATTAGGGTTGACGGAGTCAACGATGGAAGAGGGCGGAGGTCGGGCAGAATGGCAGGATGCCTCGCTACGTGCGTCCCCCTCACGATGAACTCGTGGAGGCCGCGATCGACGCATTTGGAAATCGAGCTCGAGTGGCAATCCTCAAGCACATCCGCGAAAACGGGCCATGCACCCGCGCCGATGTCGCAACAGCGCTCAGCATCGCCCCGCCGACGGCGTCGAACCACCTGGCTGCCCTTGAGACTGCGGGACTCATCGAGTCCACTCCCCCGCGAAGCGAAGCCAGAAGCGGCCAGTGGGTGCGCTACACAGTCATCCCGGAACGCGTCACGGAGCTCTACGTCGCTCTTGGCGAATTCCTCGGTCAGTCAAGACTTTAATCAAGCCGCTCCCGCGCGTCGCGCACTCTTGAATGGGTTTAACGACAAGATCGTTTCCATGGCCGTTGCAAAGGGAAGCAGGATTCGTCGGGACCACACCCCCACGGTGTTGTTCCAAACACGAGTCGACCCCGCGATCCGCGCGGAAGTCAATCAAGCCGCAGCCGCAAGCGGCGTGTCCACCGGTATCTACCTGGAAGCGTTGTTGCGCCTAACTCTCGCGGACCAGGGCCAACTGCCTGTCCTCGACCTCATTCGCGACCCCAAAGAGGAGTTGCTCATCCCAGCCGCTTAAACGAAAGAGCCCGTCGCTTTCGCGACGGGCTACTGCAAGTTTCGTAGCTCAAACCCTCTGTGCTTGCCGGCCCGAGGTTCGAGCTAATCCAGATCAACAGCCCTCACGGGAGGTTTCTCTATGTCCCAGAGCATAGCGCACGTACTCCAGAATGCACCCGGAATGTTGTCCGGCGTGTCTGGCGTGTCCACCGAAGCGTGGACAGCCTGGGCTTTGACGCGCCGGATGAGTCCGCGCGATCAGGTGCGCGTCATGAAGCGCGACGCGTACGGGCGGTTGGACGAGAACAGTTACCCCCTGATCCACCGTGTTGGGCCGGCTGAGCCCACGACGCCGTGGGCGATGAACCTGGCCGATGAGGCCGGGTTGTTCCGGGTGCTGTGCTTTGACTTCGACGGTAAGGACAAGCACGGCGTTGACGCTGAGCTGATGGAGGAAGCCGTCGACGAGTGCGACGTCCTCTCCCGCGCACTCGATGCGCTCTCGATCGAGCACGTCGTGTGCCAGTCCTCCGGGACCGGTGGCCGCCACATCTGGCTCGCCCTCCAGGGCGGCGCCCCGAAACTCGCCGTCGCCCCGGTGGCCAGTGCAGCGCGAGCGAATTTCCGCCGCTTGGACCACGGCATGCTCCTGAACGCTGTCACGGGCGCCGCACGGCCGCCGTTGTCCCCGCACCGTGATGGCAGCTACTCCACGGTCCTCCGCGGCAACCTGAACAGCTTGATTGTCCCGTCGACCACGATCGCGGACTTGGCCGCCCTGGCTGCGGTGCTTGAGGCGCGGAAGCCGTCTCTCCGCTCTGAAGACAGTGCCCCGTCAGGGCCCATCACTGCACACCACCAGGCGCACCGGCGCCTGAGCACGGCCGGCACCGCCCATATGGCTACCATCGATGGCGGCAGCAACCCGAGCTGGACCGGGTTCATGTGCCTGCTCTCGGCCGCGAACGCCGGCTGGCAGCTCGTCGACGTCGAGCACGCCATCAAGACCGCCCCCGGGATGGAGCACTTCCGGACGAAGAACACCGGCCGTGGATCTCGCCGGCCCCGGGCCGCAGCCGAGGCCCAGGCCCGGCTGGGCCGGCAGTGGGACAAAGCCCAGCAGTACGCCGCACTCCAGCGCCCACTGCCGGCAGTGCGGGAGCCGCAGGACCTGACAGAGCTGGACGCCATCGTGTCCGACGTCGAAGCTCTCCTCACCCGGTTCCGGGTCAGCCCGGGCCGGTGGGGCCGCACCGAGGCGGCCTCGAATCAGCAGACCATTCTCCGCGCCCTGGCCTACCTCACCCTGCAGACCGGCAAACGCACCGTCGCCGCCGCCATCCGGGACCTGGGCCCGATGGGAGGCCTTGGCCGCACCACCGCAGCTGACGCCCTGACCGCCCTTGCTGCTGCCGGATACGTCGAACGGGTCAGTGCGAGTGACGACGGCAACGCCGCCGAATGGCGCCTAGCCTCCACGTTATCCACAGGTCCCAGTACAGTCCGGTCACAACCACCTAATAACCCCCGCCCCGCTCACGAAATCTCGTCGTCGCCCAGACGTTCTGCAGCTGAGCTCTTCAACACCCGCACCCATCTCGTCACCTTGCTCGAGGAACAACTCACCGACCAACGCCATGACCTCTTCACCCGCCGGGGCCTGGGACACCTCGCCGGTAAGCTCTACGCCCTGCTGCGCCAGCACCCGTCGCTCACCATCGACTCCGCCGCTCGCCTGCTGGGTGTCACGGCCCGGCACACTGCCACGATCCTCAGTCGCCTCCGTCGTCACAAGCTCCTGGTCGTGCACCGTGATGGGTGGGCCAGGTCGAAGCAGGATCTTCGGAACCAGGCGGCCCTGCAGCTGGGCGTGCTGGGAACACTGCTGGCTCGAGCGGAGCGGTATCGGATCGAGCGGGAGGTGTGGGCGTGGTGGCAAGCCGAATTGACCACGATGATGTCAACGCCCCGGTCCCGGCCGCGGCGCCCACATGTGTCGAGCCGGCCATTGTTTGAGGCAAGCACGCCCGGGGAGCGGGTGTGGCCGCGGTATCCGCGGGCCAGCACCAACCTCGCCGACCACCGCTCCGCGCTCGAGCTGGTCAGTGCGGGGCTACTCAATCCGGAGAATCGGTGGCAGTACCTGGGCGAGGCCGCATAGTCGGCGGCCTCCGTTGAGAGCGGTGGACCGATGCTTGCTGGGGGTGCTGAGGGGTGTCGTGGTGGGGGTGGGACCTCCGGACTTTGGGGAGATATCTGACATCGTCACCAGTTATGAAGGCTTTCATCGGACGCGCGAGTGCGAGCTGCTGTGGGGTCGGTGACCCACAATCACGGATTGAGTGGGGTGAGGGGGTCAATGGTTTGAGGCCGGCACCGCCGGGGACGGCACGGGTTTTAGTGGGGGTGGGCTAAGTTGTTGCCACAGCTGCCCGGGGTGGGTGCGAGTGGTGATGAAGCGAGTGTGGGGGTTTGTGATGCGTAGCGGTTCGGGTGGGGTTTTGGATCGGTATGGGCGTCGTGCTGCGGGGTTGCTGCAGGTGCGGGTCCGGTGGGCGTCGGTGAATGTGTGGTCGGTGGTGAAAGTGTCCGCGGTGATGGGGGTCGGGTTCGGTGTTCTGGCGGCCGTGTTCACTCTTGTGGTGTGGTCCGTTGTGGCGGGAACCGGGTTCTTTGTTGAGTTGGATCGTGTGGTGGACAGGTTTGGGCGTGATGGTTCGGGCGGGAGTGTGAGCGTCTGGGCCAACGGGGTCCATGGGGTCGGTGTTGCCGGTGTGGTTGGGCTGGTCACGGTGCTGGGTTGGACGCTAATGGGGATGGTCGGGGCGGTCGTGTACAACGTGGGTGCAGCGTGTGGCGGGAGCATCCTCATTGGCTTCAGCACTGATTCCACTTCTTCGGGTGCGATACCTGGGCAAACAGTGTCAGGCGAGGACGGGTGAGAGCAGCCAGGTCGGACTTGATGTGGTCGCTGTGTGATGTGGCCAGGGATCCCGTCACAAGTCCCTGTCTTGGCCGTCTGGGTTACGTCGCGCAGATAGTGGAGTTTCTGAACGTCGGAGCATGGATTATCCCCAGGCCTGGCGGTTGTTGGTGACGTACTGACGGAGGGTGGTGGCGGGTCTCCCGGTCAGGTGGCGAATTGTACGATTTGGGAATGCGGAGATGTTGAGCCGCACTACGCGGTGGATCATTTTTTGCACCGCGATGTAGTCCTCGGGGAGATCATCGGCTGCGAGCTGGGCGAGGTACTCGTCTTCATGGGGCCTGGTGTACCGGATTGGGCGGCCGAGCACGTCGGACATGATGGCGGCGACATTACGGTAGCTGAGGCTCTGCTCACCGGAGAGGGTGTATTTCTTTCCGATGTGGCCGGGCTCGGACAGGGTCGTCGCGGCGACCCGGCCGACGTCGCGCGCATCGATGAAGGCGGTTCTCGAGCGTCCCGCGGGAACGAAGATCTCGCCGCGTTCTCGGATCGGGCCGGCGTAGGTGGTGGCGAGGTTTTGCATGAAGAAGTTCGGTCGCAGAAACGTGTACGGGCTCCGGCTCTCCCGCATGTACTGCTCAACCGCGTGATGGGGTGTCTTGCGGTTAGCCTGCACGCCCTGCAGCGACAGGAACGCGATCTGCCGAATCCCGGAACGGTTGGCCGCATCGATCACCGGGAACAATGTCCGCTGCACGTCGGCGATCGCCGGCGGGCGCATCAGGAACAGCCGGTCCGCTCCCTCCAAGACGGCGTCCAGTTGCGCGGGGTTAGCGTCGAAGGAGAATTCCCGGGTCACCGCCGGGTGCGGGATCCGGGCTGCATCGGCCGGGTCGCGGATGCCGGCGATCACGGGTTGTCCGAGGCGGAGTAGGTGCTCCACTACGGCTGAGCCGACCGTCCCGGTCGCCCCCGTCACGAAGACCGCACCCATCACGACCCGCCTTTCACCTGAGCGAGCAGCCCGGCAAGCTCGGTCAGTGCGTCGTCAGTCAGCGTGTCAAACCACGGTGCGGAGCGCTGAATAGCGACAGTTTCGAACGCCTCAACCTGGGAGCGTGCAGCACTGGTGAGTCTGAGGAGCCGTACCCGGCCGTCCTGATCGGAAACGAACTGCTCCACCAGGTCATGCTCACGCAGTTGGTCCACCAACTGCGTGATGGCACCCGGGGTGACGTGCAACAGGGCGGCGAGCTGGCCCGGAGTGACCGGGGCCGGTGCGTGAGCGAGGACGAAGAGGACATCCAGTTGAGTGCGGGTGAGCACCGTGCTGCCAAACGGAGTCGACCGTGGGTTCGCCAGCGACCGCGACAGACGAACGACCGCCGCCAGCACCTCCCCCACCTGAGTCGACCGGTCAACGGTGAGTACGGGCGTTGCGTGTGTCATGCGCTGATGAACGGCATTTGCCCGATGAAGGTGCGGTCCTCGACCTGGGTGAGGATGAAATCCGCGAGGTCATCTCGACTGATCTGGGTGCTCGCATCAACACCCACCCAGCCCACCCGGTACGTGCCAGTGCCCGGCTTCTCCGTCAACCTGGGACCACGCACCACCGTCCACTCCAACCCGGACGCCTCAAGCACCCGCAGGTGCTGCTCAGCATCGGCGAGGACATGCCCGGACAAGGTCTTCAGCAAGAACTTGATCACACGATCGGCCGGACCAGGCCGATCCAGCGGGGCCGACAGGCCCCCGCCAGACAAGGTGACGACCCGTTTCACGCCGTGACGCCCCATGGCGTCAACAATCAGCTGGGTGCCCTCGGCCTGCAGTATCGGTGGTGAGCCTTTCACCTGCCCGAACAAGCTGAGCACGGCGTCTGAACCCGACACCGTCTGATCCACAGCCTCCGAGTCCAACACGTCACCGCGGATAACCGTCAGAGCCGGCGACGTCGTTGTTAGCTTGGCCGGATCACGCACCAGCGCCCGCACCTCAAATCCCGCGGCAAGAGCAAGCGTCAGCACGCGATGACCGGTCTTACCGGTCGCACCAAACAAAGCAATCACTGTCATACCAATTAGTTTAGCCACTAAACGTTATGACCGGATCGTGTGCGGGCAGAAAAATGACGTGGATTCCACCGCACTCTGGGTCGACCTGGAAGCCACCTTCCTCGCACAGCCCGCAGTGGAATATCACAGTGATATCACTCTGAAACTGCGACGGCGTAGACCTCACAGCGATATGGAGCCGCTACGCGGCACTGTTTGTTGAGCATTTTTGTCCTTTCTGGCGGTTCACCGTAGCTTCCTCCCGTGCCTGCGTCACCCGCAGTGTCGGACGCGCCCTGCGGGCTTATTTCGCCCGGCACTGCGGGCACTTCGGCACTCCCGGTCGCTATCGATTTCTCTTGCCAGACAGGCCAAAAAAACAGTTGTCCACGAGGAAGAGAACCCATGAACACGCTCGCCAGCATCAGCACCCACGTTCCCACCATCCAGCGATTCACGACCGACGCAGCTGCGCGCGGAATCTGGACCATCATCAGCGAGCCCGGAGACAGGGACACCGGCAACCTCATCGCCGCCCCGGAATTTGTCAAGGTGAATGAGGCCAGCGTGAGTTTAGGCGGCTAGTTTTGCTTCCTGTTCCTTCTCTTCTTGCTCGGCTGGTTTGTTGATCCAGGTGGTGCCGGG